>NZ_JBVVPY010000022.1:0-126188 GCF_055811335.1 Mesorhizobium sp. WSM4847
CTGCAAAATCTGGGCAAAAGAGCCTGAACGGTTCCGATTCGATCCCACCCATCAAATGCCGGGACTAAACACCTAGGGTCTGCGCCGCGTCGCTCGCTCCTTGCTTCGCCCTAGCTAGGACGACGAAGGCGCGCCGATCGACGGCGCAGCCTGGATATTGAAGACTCAGGTGAGGCTTCTGGACCAGTCGTCTACCTGGCGCTCTGCCTCTTCCTTGGCGATTCCATACCGCTCCTGAATGCGTCCTGCGAGTTGGTCACGATTGCCCTCGATGCGATCAAGGTCATCGTCGGTAAGGTCGCCCCATTGCTCCTTGGCCTGGCCTTTGAACTGCATCCATTTTCCCTTGATTTGATCCCAGTTCATGAATTCCTCCTTTGTTGTCTAGAGGAAATGCAACTGGACACCACATGTTCCCAAACAGCGGATCGCCATGACGATTATTGCCGATGACGATTGTCATTGGCGACGCGGCAAACACGCCGCCGGCCGGAGCCAGCGGGGCGAATTGGAGCAGGACGGGAACGATCCGCGTCTTGAAATCACACTCGCCGGAAAGGTCCCTCAGCCGGATCAGCTGGCGCGCGCCAAGGCTATCGATATGACGTTGTCTGCATCCGCCCCCGGCAGATCGAACAGCATCGGAAGTTGGCGGGTCATGGCCATTTCAACGATCAACTCTTCGATGGAAGCTGTCGGCAGATCGGTCTTGAGACTATTCGAGATCATCGAGGCAAGCTTGTGGACTGGCACTGGTGCCGACTTCGCACGGTCGTCGAGCAACCTGCTGATTTCGATTACAACGTCTGCGTCAATGCTCTTTGGCAATTCGCGCATGGCTTTTCCTCCCTGCCCATATCATGCGCGTGCCTGAGGGCCGAGTCTCGAAAAATCGACGTATGGACTTAACCAGATACGTGCTTTGACCCGATTGCTTTGGCCGGGCGCTCGGGCCTGCGGCGAAAAAGCGAACTGCATTGGTGTCGGATGCGGCAACGAATTCGCCCGTTTTGCGTTGGCCAATCGTACATCGTGAGCAAACGTGACCAAAGGAGAGTAAGCATGACAGCCGACGCGGCGAAGCTCTATCCCCGCCACCGGGATCGGATCTCCGGCAGCGAAGCTTATATGGTAAGGCATTTTGCCCGACAGAACGGCATCACCCCAGCGCAAGTCCATCAGTTGATCAAGAGATATGGAAGCAACCGCGCCAGGCTGGTGGCTGCGGCGAAGGAGCTTCGCGCGTCGCTCCGACCGGATGTCCCCAAGGCCATGCTCGCCTCGGGGCGCCGCGCCGGGCGTCTCAGCGCCAGTGTTGATGCTGGAAATGGCTTAGGGACGCAGTGAGCGGACTGCGGAAAACAATCTAGCCGACGACTTCGTTTTAGACTTTTCGATCCTGGCCGCCGTCGCCGGCTTCTGTTTGCGATTTACTTGCTTCAATGGTCGCCTCCAGGTCGGACCGGCTGCCATATCGAACCGAGTAGGCTCGTGTAAATTCGGCGCCCAACAGAAAGATCTCGGACGAATAGAAGACCCACAGCAGCACGACGAGCAGTGCACCGGCTGCCCCGTATGACGAAGCGATGGCGCTGGTCCCGATATACCAGCCGATCAGTGACTTGCCGATCGTGAAGAGAAACGCCGTCGCTACGGCGCCGACGCCAACGTCGCGCCATTGCAGCGCGCGGTCGGGCAGTATCTTGTAGATTGCCGCAAACAACAGGGCGATCATGGCAAACGACACGATCCCGTTGATTGCGCTCAGGATGAGGGTGCCAAAGGGCAGATATGCGTTGATGATATCGCCAAGCGCCGAAATTGCAGCGCTTACGACGAGGGATACCAGCAGCAGAAAGCCAAGCGCCGCGACGAGACCCAGGCTGGCAGCGCGCGCCCGGACGAGCCGTGAAATCGATGTGCCAACCGGTTTGACTTTCCAGATCTCGTTCAGGGCAACCTGCATTTCGCCGAAGACGCCGGATGCGGCAACCAACAGCGTGACGAGCCCCAAAATGCTGGCAAGAGTTCCCGCCTCTTTTTGTGACGCGTTCTCGATTGTCGCTTGCAAAAGCTCGGCGCTCTGCGGACCCATCAGGCCCGCCAGCTGGGCCGAAAGCGCCAGTTGTGCGGCATCGTTTCCGAAGGCCATGCCTGCGATGGCGACAACGATGAGCAGGATCGGCGCAAGCGAGGTCGTGGCATAAAACGCCATCGCTGCGCCGTGGCTCAAGGCATTGTCATTGATGAAGCCGACAATGCTCTCCTTAAGGAGCGTCCAGCCCTCTTTCGCCACATCCCACATGTTTGCCTCGCCTGCTTCTCAAGCAAATAGAGGCAGTGCCGCGGCGGACCAGACCGTGGCAGGTCGCAAACCTCTATAGGATTGGGAGCTGGAGGTCGCTCGGCAGCGACCGCTCACAGTCCCTTTCAGGCTCAGTCGAAGAACCAAATCCTCTGTGCAGAGCAATCAGGTGACGGATCCCGGCTTGTTTGGCGCGACCTGCCCCGCGGCTCTTCTTGTGAGACCATCCTGCGTCGGGAAGGCCGCGAATGCCGCGATGGCCAGATAGACCGGAATCCCCAATTCGAGGATTTCCTCGAACACTGTCGAGGTATCGTTCCGGGCAAGATGGATGCCGAGAAATGTGAGATTTGACGGCGCCCCGTCGATGACCTTCGAAAGGACGGCGCAACCGATAGCGGCGGCAATGGCAACGGCAGTCGCCTCGCCGTGGCGAAGCCCGTGCACAAAGCTACGGAGGCCGTCTTTGAGGAGAAAATAGAAGGCAACGGCGAGGGCGATAACGACCGTCGCGCCGATCAGCTTTTCCAACAGCGGAACGTCAGGCGAAATGTAGAGGGTGGTCTTGGTGATGTTGTGGGTGGTGAAATGCGCATGGAAGTCCAGCTCGCGCAGGCACATCGCGATCGCGATGGCGACGAGATACCAGCGCTTGAGCAGCTCCCGATAGGACATTTCCCGCACAAGCGTCGCCACGACGATCAGGTAACCGGCGGCCGAGAAGACTTCGATGGGACCGCCCTCGCTGAGGTAGAACTTCCTGATATCTTCGGGAAGAAAGGCGAGCGGCAGGGCGATGAGAAAGACGAGCACCAGCAGCGCAAGGCCCATTTGAATGAAATAATGGTCCTTGCCGTAACCGGTCTTTCTTTCGCTCCATGCCATGTCTGTCTCGCCCATGTCTGTCGCACCGACTCTCTATTGATCGTGATTTCACTCAATTTGAAAGATTGGGCCTTTGTCAAGTTGCCGCTCCGCATGCCGCGCCCGAGGCCCGGCCGCTTGCCGGCGCTCTGACGGCATGACTGCGCAAGCGTGACGAGCCTGGTCCGGCCTAGCGCGGTGATGGCTGTCCTGTCCAGAAACGTGCCTTTGTAGCGACGACGACCCGTTCGCTCACGCCACCGATCGCCGCCATCGACCCTGCGGCGGTGTTAATCGATCGACACCCCACCGCCTGTTGCGTAGAGGCGCTGTTGGACGCTCTCACGATCCAACCAACGGAACTGTGACAGTTGTCGCATAATTGATCGGATATTGGTCGAAGTACGGGAACTCGATCACGAAAGCATATCTGGCCGTGAGATGCGCCATGCGGAAGCCGCCGCTGGGAGGGTCGATTGCTATCGTCACATCGACATCTTTCAATCCCAAACCCAGCAATTTTTCTGTGGCTATGGCCTCTATTTCGGCCTCGGTCAGCGAGTTCTTCAAATGCAGCGCACGTGAGGACGTTTCCAGCGTATAGCGAACGCTGGACATGGCATTCAGAGCCCAGCCGAATGCGAAGATACCGAACAAAAGCATTATCAGAAAAGGTGCGATCAGCGCGAATTCCAGCCCAGTCCCGCCTGATGCATCACGGCTGAACGCTCTCGCGATCCGCTTAGCGGACACGGATCACCTCTTGATGGCCGATCTCGCGAGAAAGAGAAAACGCGCCAAAAATGAAGGGCGGGGACCAGGTCGCCGTCGCTTTTATTTCCACGAAGACCGAGGGAGCTTTCGTCCCCCCGTTGCACAGGCTCGATGCATCGACCACGGTGCTTCCGCACATGTATTTCCGGCCCAGTGTAACCTGTGCGCCTTCGGGATGGTTTTCCCAACTTGAAAGGGCGACGGCTTGGGTGGCCGCGTCGTCGGTTGCTCCCTCCATCACAAGATTTGCCGCCGTCTTGACGCTTGCGCGCATCGACAGCGAGCTTGATACGAAAGACCAGCCGTCAATGATGCCGAAAAGCACCAGGCAAAGGATCGGCACAATCAGCGCAAACTCCACCGCAGCAACACCCGAATCGTTCCGGAAAATCCGACCTGACCGCCGTTCCATGACGATTACTCGACAAGGTGAACGGATTGCGCGGCTGGGATCTCTCGCATTCCGAGGCTCGTGCAGTCCTGCTTGATGCTTGTAGCGCCGGACCACTCGATCGTATCGGCGACGACCTGTGTGCAACCACCTTGGCCCGAGAAATTGCCGAGATATTTAACCGCCTGCGTTGGAAAATACAGAACACCGGTCAAAAGCGAATCCGCCGTGCCATTAAACGTGTTCGATCCCGCCAGGTTTGCTCTGTCGCCGTAAAACAGCACACCCGAATAGGTGCCTGACGTCGGTGCGCTAAGCTTGACGGTGGCCGTGCCGTTCATGCTGACGCCGGAGCTGCCGGCCAGATAGATGATGACTCCGTCGCCGGAAATATTTGCGTTCGCGCCTGCTTTGAAATCGCCCCCCTCAACGACATATACCCCAGGCGAGAGCGTTACACTGCCGCTCAAGCTGAGCCCCTTGCAGTATGTTCCAGGTTGCAAGGTCGACTGATTGTCGTTTTGACAGGGGTTCGTGGCTGGCGGCGCCGGCAAGTCGGCAAAAGGATCCGCAGCGGGCAGCGCCTGGGTAAGCGGGTTCGCGCAAACGGTTTTTACAACGTTGCTCAATGAAACACCGCCTGCCGATATCAGGCAATCGGCCTCCAGATATGCCGACCCTTGAAGCTTGAGGGCGTCCGCGGCGATTGAATCCGACATGACGGAGCAGCCGGTCAGCTTGAGGTTCGAACTGCCGGAAAAGAGCGCCGCTCTCGAAGCGGAAGGATTGAGCGCCAGAACGCAGGCTTTTGACGCGTCCGTGATAAGAGCCACGGCCCTTGCCTGTGCGCCGACCGCGCTTTGACTGAATATCGATGTGAAAAATCGATCGAGCGTCTGATGGACGATGACCTCGACCGCCTTTTTTGTGACATTCGGTCCGGACGATGGAGGCGTGAAGACCTCGATTGTGCCGGTCGATGGTCCCCAGCCGTTCGTGGTCGCTGATAGCGTCGCGGCCGAGACAATCGTTGGCTTGTCGGATCCCGAAACTTTTTCCAAAGCGCCAGCATAGGCTGCCGCATCCGCCACCGCCTGTAGCTTCAGGCTGCTATAATACCAATAGGAAGTCTCGACACCGAGGCCCGCTCCGCCGACAACAATCGGCAAAGACAGGGCAAAAATAATAGCAACGTTGCCGCTCTCGCTATTTCGTAGCGGACAGCTAAAAAAACGCCTGAAGGTACCGCCACCCCATCCCATTTGCCTATTCAAGCAGCGATGCATAAAGAAATGACTAAGAATTTCACTCGATTTGTTAGCTGCGCTCCTCGCCATCCGCCGACGCTGAACCAGCTTCTTCCAGTTCCCGGGGTCATGCGCAAGAAATTGCCGACGAGGGCCGGTTTCGTTGGCAAAAGGTCACCGTTCCCTGCTATTCCCCCTTAAAATCAAAAGCAGTGGACTTGCGCATGACCAATGTCGCCCTGACCGGGCTTGCCCGCGATCTCGCCAAGCGCGCCGCGGAAGGCCGTCCGGTGCGCATCGGCGTCATCGGCTCCGGCGAGATGGGCACCGACCTGGTGACGCAAGGCATGCTGATGCCGGGCATTTCGGTTTGCGCCGTCTCGACCCGGCGCCCGCACACGGCGCGGGGCGCCGTCCGCATCGCCTATGGCGACGAGACGATGGCACGGGAGGCTGATACGCCATCGAAGGTCAGTGAGGCGATCGAGAGCGGAAAAATCGCCATCACCTCGAACGAGATGCTGGTCACCAATCCGCTCATCGACGTCGTCATCGACGCCACCGGCAAGCCCGGCGTCGCCGCCGATTTCGACCTGATGGCGATGGAGCACGGCAAGCATCTGGTGATGATGAATGTCGAAGCCGACGTCACCATCGGCTGCTATCTGAAGCAGCAGGCCGACCGGCTCGGCGTCGTCTATTCGGTCGGCGCCGGCGACGAGCCGTCGAGCTGCATGGAACTGATCGAGTTCGCCTCTGCGCTCGGCTACACCATCGTCTCGGCCGGCAAGGGCAAGAACAACCCGCTCAACCATGACGCGGTTCCCGATGATTATCGCGCGGAAGCGCTGCGCCGCAATATGAACCCGCGCATGCTGGTCGAGTTCGTCGACGGCTCAAAGACCATGGTGGAGATGTGCGCCATCGCCAACGCCACCGGGCTGGTGCCCGACATCGCCGGCATGCATGGGCCCAAGGCCAACCGCGATGAATTGGCCAAGGTGCTCATCCCGCGCGCCGATGGCGGCATCCTGTCGAGAAAAGGCGTCGTCGACTACACCATCGGCAAGGGCGTGGCGCCCGGCGTCTTCGTCATCGTCGAGGCGACCCATCCGCGCATCATCGAGCGCATGGACGACCTGCATATCGGCCACGGGCCCTATTACAGCTTCTTCCGGCCCTATCATCTGACCTCGCTGGAAGTGCCGCTCACCGCCGCGCGCATCGCGCTCTATGGCAAGCCGGACATGGTGCCGCTGCCGAGGCCGGTTGCCGAGGTCTGCGCCGTGGCCAAGCGCGATCTGGCGGCGGGAGAGACATTCGACGCGATCGGCGAGACCTGCTACCGCTCCTGGACGATGACTGTCGAAGAGGCCCGCACCAACCGCGCCGTGCCGGTCGGCCTGCTCGAAGGCGGCAAGGTGCTGAGACCGGTCAGCAAGGGCGAGCTGCTGACATCAGCCAATGCCGCGCCCGACCCGACCACCAGGCTGTTCGCCTTGCGCCGGCTGCAGGACGAGATGCTGTACGGGGCGGGGTAGTGCGCAGATTTTGATGCCGGCGGGACAGCGCGCCCCTCTGTCCTGCCCTCTTTGCCAAAACTTGGGATCTCCCCCACTTGGGGGGAGATTGGCAGCTTCTGGCCGCCACTCACCACTGCGATGTTGGAGATAGGCGAAAGCCGGCGTGACGTCCGATCTCCCCCCAAGTGGGGGAGATGTCCGGCAGGACAGAGGGGGGCGCGAAGGATCGCTACGGAACGTTTGTTATTGCAACTGATCGTCGACCTTCGCCGCCGGCGACTCGCAAAGCCGCCGCTATTTTCCCAGTTCGATCGACCGCAGCCGTGCCGCCTCCACCGCTTCGGTGAGCAGGTGGATCAGCCGGTCCTCGCCCATCAGCACGGCAAGTGCGGCGGCCGTTGTGCCGTTGGGGCTGGTTACCTGCTGGCGCAGCACGCCCGGATCCTCGCCGCTTTCGGCGGCGAGCGAGGCGGCGCCATAGACCGTCTGCACGGCCAGCAGCCTGGCGGTTTTGGCTGGCAACCCGGCCGTCTCGGCAGCCACCGCCAGTGCTTCGATGAAATGGAAGACATAGGCCGGGCCAGACCCTGACACCGCCGTCACCGCGTCCATCAGGCCCTCGTCGTCGATATCTGTCACTTCGCCGCTCGCCGAGAGCAGATCGGCAACGAAACGTTTCGTATCGATGGAAACCAGCCGGTTGGAAAACACCACCATCATGCCCTTGCCGATCGCCGCCGGCGTGTTGGGCATGCAGCGCACGATCGGCGCGCGATCGCCCAGAATGGCCTCGAAAGTGGCGACCGGCGTTCCGGCGGCGATGCTGAGGAAGGCGGTGCGGCCATCATTGAAGCGCTTGTAGGCGGCGGTCACGTCGCGGATCACTTGCGGCTTCACCGCAATGACGGCGAGGGCCGGCACCGCGTCTGCCGGAATGCCGCCGGCATCCGAGGCAGCATTGCAACCCAGCGCTTCAGCGCGCTTGCGCAGATCGGCATTGGGCTCGACCACGAAGACCGCCGCCGGGGGGAGCTTGCCCGATTTCAGCCAGCCGGAGAGCATGGCGTAGCCCATATTGCCGCAGCCGGCGAGAACAAGCCTGATCGTCATGGAAAACCTCCGCAGAGCATTGGGCCCAAAAGTGGGTACCGGTTTTGGCAAAATCCGATGCTCAAACCAAAAGATGGCTTCCCATAGACGTTCGTGGCGGGGCGGGGAAGCCCTGTTGGGACGGAGGATCAGGACGGACCACGAACCGCCATCGGCCGCAGCGACACTTGCCTCAGGCCGAACATGCCGAACACGAAGAACAGCCAGACCGGGTCGGCGCGATGGAAGAAGAAGCTTTCGAGGAAGGCGTTCAGCGCGGTGAACAGCACCACCATCATGAAGAAGTCGCCGAGATAGACGTTCTCCTTGCGCAAGGGAATGCGCATGTAATCGCGCAACGGCGCAATCAGGAAGGTGTAGACCGCTACGCACAGCGCCGGGATGCCCATCAGCACCGCGATGTCGAGGTAGCCGTTATGGCCGTGCACGATGGTCCGGATGTCCCAGGCCCGGTCGAAAGGCTGGTCCTGGTTCAACAGCAGCGGCGTGCCCCAGAAGCTCTCGAAGCCATAGCCGGTCCACGGCCGCTTCGCCAGCATCTCGCCGGCGAACTCCCAAAGAGTCGTGCGCCCGGTGTAGGTCAGGTCGGAGAAATAGAGTGCCGCCAGATGCTTCACCGGCGGCAGGAAGACGATGCCCAGCGTGCCGATCGCTGCGGCGATGATGGCCAGCGCGAACAGGATCGGCGTGCCAAGCCGCATGCCGATCAGGCTTGGCAGCACGACGATCAGGATCGAAAACGGCACCAGTCCGGCCGTCGTCTTGGAACCGGTGTGCAACATGAAGATCATCGCTGCGCAAAAGATCGATGCGCCCCAGAGCCGCTGTCCGCGCCGGTAGAGGTACAGCCCGGCGAAGCTGAAGCAGGCCATGACGGGCCCGGCGATGTTCTTGTGGGTGAACACGCCGCGCCACAGGCCGGCATGTTCCGGCTCCAGCGACGCGGCGGTGTGCAGCGCCTCGTTTGGAAAGACGATGAGCCCGATATAGGACAGGCCCATGACGACGACGATGGTGAAGATGATGACTTTCGAGAAAGCTTCGGCGTCGCGCGGCAGCGCCAGGATCGTCACCATCGTCAAAATGCCGATCAGCGTGAAGAAGGCGGCGCGCATGGCAGACGGCGGATCGGTTGCCATCACCACCGAGAACATCAGGAAAGCCAGCATCAGCAGCCAGGACGGGCTGAGCAGCGAGCGCACCACGCGCGGGTCGGCAAAAGCCATGAGCGAGAAGACCGAGATCGCGCCAAGCGAGCCGAAGCCGAGCTGGTTGACGATGTCGCCGCCATCGCCGGTCGTTGCGGCGCCGGCCGGCTGGAACGGACGGAACGACACCAGGATGACGGTGAACAGCAGCGCGGCGACCGCGGTCGCGACACCGTCGCGTGTGAAGGCCGCGCTGAGCGGCGCGCGTTCAGTTCTTCTCAGGCTGCCGGTATTGCTCATTGGCGTATCCGAATTCGGCAAGCACGCGGCCGACAGCGACATGGATTGGGTATAAGGCCGTCGCCAACGACCCCGTCCGCGCCAGCCTGGCCGCGCCGCGAAACGGCGAGACGGCAAGCAGCGCCAGGCTCTTCAAGAAAACCCTGGTGCCGGCGAACGGCGTGCCGGCCCGCTTCTTCTTCTCGACCAGTGTCGAGATGACGCCGTTGCGCAGGCTGCGGGCACGGATCCAGTCGGCCTCGATGCGCCGGGCCGGAACTGTTTCATGCACTTGCGCTTCGGCGCACCAGCCAAGCACAAAACCTGTTTGTGCCGCCCGGCTCAGGAAATCGGAATCGCCGCCGCCCATGAAGTTGAATTTCAAGTCGAGGAAGGGCGGCCCCATGGCGGTGAGCACGTTGCGGCCGACCAGCAAATTGCCGGAGGAATACAGCGCGGGCACCCGCCCGGTCTGCCGATAAGGTGGCGCAAAGACCGGGTGCTCGGCCCAACTGGCATGGGCCGCGTCGGCAAACACAGGCATTTGCGGGCCGCCGACAATGTCGGCACCGAGCGTCTCGGCCGCCTGGCACATGCGCTCGAGCCACTGCGGATCGGCGATCTCGTCGTCGTCGATGACCAGCAGGTGGCTGAAGTCAGGAAAGTGCAGGATAGCCGTCTGCCAGCCGGCATTGTAGGCGCTGCAATTGCCGCGCTCATGCGCGACGATCACCATGCCCGGAATGTCGCCGCGCTCGAACAGCGGCAGTGCCGCCTTGGCGCCGGCGCGCGCCTCGGCTTCGTTCTCGATGACGATGATTGCGAAACGTCTGCCGGTTTCCTGGGCCTTGAGCGATGCCAGCGTCGCCAGCAGTTGCTCGGGCCGTTTGAAGGTCGGCAGCGTAACGACCGCCTCGACGGCAGCGGCGACAAGTCCCGGCGACCGCCCTGCGATCGATACCGAACCGTCCGATGGCAAAGGGATCATCCGTGTCCAGCCCGGGATTGGTGAGTTCGGCTCTCGATAGCATCCGTGATGATAACGTTTCGTTTATCACCTTCGTGGACCAGCCCGCAAATCGGCAACGCCGGGCCACCAAATATCTTCACTTAATCAAGGCTTCACCCGCGCTTTGTTAGCTGTATCCGCTTAGGATAGGTGAGATGCATCTGCTGTTCGCCACATCGATCGTGCCCGACGGGGCTCTTGCCTCGGGCTACGAGATCGCCAATGCCGCGATCATCGCCGCGTTGCGGCGCGCCGGCGCGCGGGTCACGGTGATCGGCTTCACCTGGCCGGGCAAGCCTGCGAGCGATCCGCAGAACACCATCGTGCTCGGCGCCGTCGATGTGCGCACCGAAACCGCCTCATCGCTGCAAAAGCTCGCCTGGGTTGCAAGGGCGATGCTCTCCGGCCTCACTTTCGCGTCGGTCAAGCTGCGCGTGGTCAACGACAGCGAGGTCCGCGCCGCCGTCGAACGCACCGGCCCTTTCGACGGCTACGTCTTGAATTCCGTGCAGTTCGCCGGCGCCTTCGAAAGGCTTTTCGGCGACCGGCCGTCGATCTTCGTCGCCCACAATGTCGAGCATCGTTCGGCGCGTGAGAACGCCGCTGCCGCCGGCGGCCTTTTCCAGCGCCTGCTGTTTCGCCGTGAGGCAAGGCTGCTCAAGACTGTGGAAGAACGGCTCTGCCGCCGGGCACGCTTCGTCTTCACGCTGGCCGAGGAAGATCGCTCAGCGCTCGGCGTCGCCTCCGACGACCGCTCGGCGGTGCTGCCGCTGGTGACCTGCGCCGAGCCGCCGGTGCAAAAAACCCCGCGCCGCATCGACTGCGACGCGGCGCTGATCGGCACCTGGACCTGGCAGCCGAACCGCATCGGCCTCGACTGGTTCCTGGAAAAGGTGGTGCCGCATCTCAGGCCCGATTTCCGGGTCAGGATTGCCGGCGGCATACCGTCGGGCCTCGCGTCCGCGCATCCCGGCGTCGAATTCGTCGGCCGCGTGCCGGACGCGCAGGCGTTCGTGCGCAGCGCCGCCGTCATCCCGCTGATCAGCACCTCCGGCAGCGGCGTGCAGCTCAAGACCATCGAAACCTTCGAACTCGGCCTGCCCTCCGTCGCCACCAGCCATTCGCTGCGCGGCATCGACCATCGCCCGGTCAATTGCGTGGTGACCGATGATCCGGTCGCCTTCGCCGGTGCCCTTGAAGCAGCAGTGGCCGATGTCGGGGACGTCGACGGCAGCGCTTTCCACCGCCGGCAGCTGAAGGCGCTCGATGCCGCAATCAGGCTCGGCCTGGACAAGCTCGGGCCCGTCGGCCAGGAGATGTTTGCATGAATATGCACAACGCCCGCGCCGTTTTCGGGGCCGACAGCTTGAAATCGATCCTGGGCATCCCGGTCCTTGCCATCCGCTGGGACGATGCGGTCGCGCTGCTGGCCCGGTTGATTGCAGAGCGGCGCTTCACCAAGGTCACCTTTCTCAACGCGCACAACGCCAATGTCGCTTATACGGACCCGGTCGTTGCCGAGGCGCTCGACGATTTTCTCATCCTGCCGGACGGCGTCGGCGTCGATCTGGCGGCGAAACTGCTTTATGGGGCGTCGTTTCCGGACAATCTCAACGGCACCGATTTCATCCCCGCCTTCCTGCAGGCGTCCGCCAGGCCGATGACCGTGGGGCTGCTCGGCGCGACCCAGGTCAACGCCGCGGCGGCGTCGAAGAAGCTGGCAGCGCTCGCGTTGCAGCACCGGTTCGTGGTCATCCATGACGGTTATTTCTCTCCCGCCGAGGAGCCGGCAATCGTCGGTCGCATCGCCAGATTGCGGCCGGACGTGCTGCTTGTCGCCATGGGCGTGCCACGCCAGGAATTATGGATCGCGCGTCACATCGACGCGCGCCACTGCACGCTGCCGGTCGCCGTCGGCGCGCTGCTCGATTTCCTGAGCGGCACGGTGCCGCGGGCGCCGCTGTGGATGCGCCGGCTCAGGCTCGAATGGCTGTTTCGGTTGTGGATCGAACCGGGCCGTCTCTGGCGCCGCTATGTGGTCGGCAATCCCCTGTTCCTGTGGCGCGTCATCGGCCAGAAATTCTTGCGCAGGCCCGCTCCTGCCAAAACTCGCCCCAGAGCAGGCCCCGGAGCAGATCATTGAACAACCGGTTCGTGCCTCGCCCTGATCCCGAGGCTGATTTCCTTCCCCGGGCGCCGACGGCGGCGGTCGTGACGGCAAGCTATGCGCCGGATTTGGAGCGCTGCCGCCTGCTGTGCGACACAATCGACCGCTACGTTTCCGGCGTGGCGCACCACTATATTCTTGTCGAGCATCGTGACGTGGCGCTGTTTCGTCAGTTGGAGAACAATCGCCGCACCATCGTCGACGAGCGGGACCTGTTGCCGCGCTGGCTGCATGCCTTCGACGATCCGCTCAGCCTGTTACGCCGACGCATCTGGCTCAGCCTGAAGACCAAGCCGCTGCGCGGCTGGCATGTGCAGCAGCTTCGCCGCATCGCGATATCGGCGCATGCCGGCGAAGACGTGCTGGTCTTCTGCGATTCCGACGTGGCGTTCCTAAAACCTTTCGACTGCAGCGCCTTCTGGCGCGATGGCAAGGTGCGGCTGTTCCGCCGCGACGGCGTGCTGTCTGGTGACGGTCATGAGGAGCATCGCATCTGGTCGCGCAATGCCGGTTCGGCGCTTGGCATCGAGCCATCGGAGGTTTCGACCCACGACTACATTTCGACGCTGATTGCCTGGCGCCGCGAAACCGTGACGGCGCTGTGCGCGCGGATCGAGACGATCCATGGCCGCAACTGGGTCGAAGTCGTCGGTGCGGCGCGCAAATTCTCCGAATGCATGATCTACGGCCGCTATGTCGACGACGTGCTCGCCGGCGCCGGCCATTTCCATGGCTCGGAGGAGTTCTGCCGCGTCCACTGGACGGGCGAGGCGCTGTCGGATGACGAGTTCCGCCGTTTCGTCGCCGCCATGGCGCCGCAACAGGTGGCCATCGGCATGCAGTCGTTCATCGGCACCGACGTCGGCCGCATCCGCCGCCTGATCGGACTGGATTAGTGTTAGGGTAAAAGCGCGATCACCTCGACCCGCTTCTGCATGACAATGCCGGGACCGAACCTCCAAAGTATTTGAGCATCCCGGTTGCTCATGGCTCTTCGAGAACCTTGACCGAGACTAGCAATTGCCGCCGCCCTTACACATTCGCTCAAAGTCCAGAGTCTACGCTGATCGTTCCATTCCTTGTGTTTCATTTGTCAGGGCGATCGGCGTGAAAGACTTGCGGGCGATTTCGGGACAGGCGGCCAAGGCTTTGGATTCTGCGCTCATGACTCCTCACAGTAGAGGACTAAGCTCAAAGCCCATTTGATCTGAGCATTGCCCGGGGGGACTCGCTGCAGCGGGTCCAGCAGAGAGGAAGGCCGAGATGCCCAACGCGAATGCGGTTCCAAAAACCGCAATGCAAAGATTTCTCGACGCAGTCGAAAGAGTGGGGAATATGGTTCCTCATCCGGTCGTCATTTTCCTGATCCTGATTGGAATCGTCATCGTCTTGTCGGCGCTCCTAAGCGCCTTCGGCGCCGCGGTGACGTTCGAACGCATCAATGCGGACACGCATGAGATTGAGACGGCGACCACCGAGATCCGCAGCCTGCTGAGCATTGAAGGCATACGGTTTCTGTATGCGTCGCTCATTCCCAACTTCATGAGCTTTACTGCGGTCGGGCTGATGATCGCAGCAATGGTCGGCGCCGGCGTGGCGGAGGAATCCGGCCTCGTTACCGCGCTGATCCGAAAGCTCGTGGTCGTGTCACCGGCCTGGGCCCTGACCTATATCCTCGCCTTCGTCGGCATCATCGCCAGCGTTGCCGCCGACGCGGGTTATCTGGTCCTGATTCCGCTGGCCGGTATCGCTTATCTCGCAGTCGGGCGTCACCCGCTTGCCGGTCTCGCTTTGGGTTTCGCCGCGGTGGCAGGTGCCTTTACAGTCAATATGCTTATCAAGCCGCTTGATGCAGTGCTGGTCGAATTCACGAACGATGCGGCGCATCTCGTCGACCCCAACAGATCGATCGGCTTGGCCTCGAATGTCTGGTTCTCCATAGCATCCGTGCTGTTTCTGACGGTGATCATCGCATTCATCTCCGACCGCATGATCGAACCGCGGCTCGGGGTTTATAAGCCCGAGAAGTCCGGGGATGGAACGGTTCCCGATCAGAGTACGGGACTGTCCGAAAGAGAATCCCGCGGATTGCGCTATGCCTTATACGGGCTGATCGGCCTGATCCTCGTCTTTTGTTTCTTGACACTGCCGTCTTGGGCGCCGCTGCGAAACCCCGAAACCGGCGAGTTGATCGGCAACTCGCCCTTCATGAACGGCCTGATCGCGCTGATCATGCTGATCTTCCTGGTGACCGGCTGGTCGTATGGCATCGGCGCCGGCACGCTGCGCACCCTGACCGAGGTCATCGGCGCGATTGAAAAGTCGATCAAGAACCTAGGCGGGACGATCTTTCTGTTCTTCGTGCTCAGCCAGTTCGTCGCTTACTTTACCTACACCAACATGGGAACGGTTATGGCGTTGAGCCTGTCGGGTGCGCTGCAAGCTGCAAACATAGGCGCATTGCCCCTTCTGCTCGGCTTCATCCTCGTGGTCGCGATCATCGATCTGCTGTTGACTGGAGCAATCGCGAAATGGGCGATTTTCGCTCCGGTCTTCGTACCTTTGCTGATGAAACTCGGCGTCGAGCCGGAAGCTGTTTTGGCTGCTTATCGCGTCGGTGACTCACCGATGAACGCGATTACCCCGCTCAATGCCTATTTTGCTCTCGTAGTTGGATTTGCCCAAAAATACGACAAATCCGCAGGCGTTGGCACGGTCGTATCGCTGATGCTTCCCTACGTCCTGTGGATGTACGTCCTGTGGACGGCACTCTTCGCCGGTTGGCAGGCGTTTGGCCTCCCATGGGGCCTGTAATGGCTGATCCAGCACGATGCGAAACAGCACTCAAACCCTGGACGAGGTAACATGAGCGAAGTTCCGATTCCCCTCGATGTCGCTGCCGCCGAAGAGCACCTGATGCGGTTCCTTTCGATCGAAGGTGTGACCGGATACGAGGCCAATATCGCGGCGGCTGTCAGTGAGGCACTGAAGGCCGTTGGCGTACCAGCTTCGGCAATCCGCTTCGATGACGCCAATACCCGCATTGCGTTGCCAACCGAAACTGGCAATCTGATTGTAGATCTGCCTGGGACGCGGAGCGCACCAAGGCTGCTTTTCTCCACCCATCTTGACACAGTGCCGCTGTGCGCCGGGGCGAAGCCCAGAAGGGAAGGCGATCGCATCGTCTCCGACGGCACAACAGCACTCGGAGGCGACGCCCGTACCGGTGTGGCGCTTCTGGTTGTGCTTGCCGAAACGCTCATCAGGCACAAGCTGCCCCATCCGCCGATCACGCTGCTTTTCACGGTACGGGAAGAGAGCGGGCTTCACGGGGCGCGCGAGTTGAACCCCGCCGATCTCGGTGGCCCGGTCATGTGCATAAATGTCGATGGGCAGCTCGCCTCCGATCTGATCATCGGCGCGGTCGGACAGGAAAACTGGGAAGTCGAGATCAAGGGCCGCGCGTCCCACGCTGGCGTGGCGCCCGAAAAGGGCATATCGGCGACGCTGGTAGGAGCGATCGCCTTGACTGAGGCGCGGCAGGCAGGCTGGTTCGGCAAGGTTGTGAAACCCGGCGGCCGGGGAACCAGCAATGTCGGCATTTTCGGCGGGAGGGATGGAAAGCCTGCAGGCGATGCAACCAATGTCGTTACCGACTACGCATCCATCAAGGGAGAGGCTCGCAGCCCCGAGGCGGCTTTCGCAACGAAGATCGCCAAGGGTTACGCAGATGCCTTCGGCAAGGCGAAGGGGCAGGTCAGAGATCATGAGGGCCAGACGGCAGAAGTAACGTTCAGCCACCAGACCTCCTACCCTCCTTTCAAACTCGCAGAGGACAGCCCGGTCGTGACGCGCGCCATCAAGGCGTTGAAGATGCTGGGCATCGAGGCCAGCTGTCTCTTCTCCAATGGCGGGCTGGATGCAAATTGGCTCGATAAACATGGCATCCCTACCATCACGATCGGTGCGGGTCAGGCCGAGATCCATACCATTAAGGAATACGTGAACCTTGCCGAATACGAGAAGGGCTGCCGCCTGGGCGTACTTATGGCGACACTGGAAGAGTAGCAGTCATGCCGCGGGTCGGCCGTAGGGCCGGTGAGGAACCAAGCGATTGAGCCCCATAGCGTACACTGCCACCATCATCGCAGCCGTCGTCGTCCTGTTCGTCTGGAACCGGCTGCCAGTCGTCGTTGTCGCGATGGCGACGGCCACCGCGTTGTGGGCAACTGGCGTCCTGACGATTGATCAGGCGCTCGGCGGCTTCGGTGATCCCGCGGTGATCTTCATAGCCTCCCTCTTCATCGTCAGCGCCGGCCTCGACGTGACAGGCGTCACCGCATGGGCCGGGCAACTTCTGATCCGTGGCGCGGGCGAAGAGAGCCGCGCCCGTCTGCTGCTGCTGACGATGAGTATGGTCGCGCTCCTTACGGCGCTGATCAGTGTCAATGGCGCCGTGGCTGCACTCCTGCCAGTGGTGGTCGTCATCGCCGTCCGCCTGAAGCGAAATTCGGCCCAGTTGCTCCTGCCTCTCGTTTTTTCCGCGCATGCCGGCTCGAAGCTGGCTCTGACGGGATCGCCAGTGAACGTCTTGGTGTCGAACGCGGGCAGCGACGCCGGCGTGGGCAGCTTCGGTTTCTTCGAATTCGCGCTTGTAGGCTTGCCGCTGCTGGCAGGAACGATGGCCATCATCATAGTGTTCGGAAAACGGCTTTTGCCCGAACGCAATGGCGCGACCATGCCTGCCGACTTCAGCCGCCATGCGAAGACGCTCGTCGAGCAATACGGCCTTGCCAGCGGCGTCTACCAAATGCGCGTGCGCGCAAGTTCGCTCTTTATCGGCAAGCCCGCGTCTGCGATCGAGTTGGCCACCTATCCCGACTTGCAAATCGTCGCCGTTCAGGAGGGTGAAACGGCCAGCCCGCTTCGCAGACCTGTCATCGCCGAGGGGGATCACCTGCTGCTGCGGGGCGACGCCGAGTCGGCCGCTGCGTTCGCTGCCGATAAACACCTCGCATTTAGCGAGTCGGCGGCGCCAGGGCAGGGAGAGGAGACGCTGTTCAACCGCAGTTCGGGCCTCGCCGAGGTGGTGATCCCGCCACGCTCCGGCCTTATTGGCCAGAACGTTTTCCCGGGCATGGTCACCGAGAGCGGCGACCTGATCGTCCTTGCCGTGCAGCGCGCCGGCGCAGAGGTGGTCGCCACCAACGCAACACGAGATGCAGGAGGTATCGTGTTGCAGGCTGGGGACACGATGCTCCTGCAGGGAACGTGGAAAGCTCTCGACCACCGCCTCAAGGATCCGGATGTCCTGGTCGTCAATTCGCCCGAACTGGTGCGTCGTCAGGCGGTGCCGATGGGGCCGGGGGCCCGCCAGGCCGTTGCCATTCTGATCGCGATGGTCGTGCTCCTCGCCACGGGCATCACCCCGCCGGCGGTAGCCGGCCTGCTCGCCGCCGGAGCGATCGTCCTGTCGGGGATCATGAGTGTCGAGCAGTCCTACCGAGCCATCGATTGGACGACCGTGATCCTTGTCGGCGCGATGATGCCGCTGTCCACCGCCATGGTCGAGACGGGCGCCGCGAAACTGATGGCAGAGCATCTGGTGTCGCTGGTCGGCGACGCCGGTCCCATTGCCCTGCTCGCCGGCCTGTTCGTGCTGACTGCCATCATGGGGCAGCTCATCAGCAACACCGCGACCGCTCTCATCGTCATCCCGATCGGCGTTGCAGCCGCGATAACCATGGGTATTTCGCCCCGTCCAGTGCTCATGAGCACCGCCGTGGCGGCGGCCGCAGCATTCCTGACGCCGATCGCAACCCCCACGAACCTGATGGTCATGGGCCCTGGCGGTTACGCTTTCGGTGACTACTGGAAGCTTGGTCTACCGCTGATGCTCTGGTTCTTTGTCGTGGCTGTGTTCATAGTGCCGATGATCTGGAGATTCTGAATTACCATGAATGCCCGCTGGGTTCCGGTACTGCTGGGCATCATCTGCGCAATTCTCCTGCTGGCCGCGCTCTATTTCGCCGACGCGATCATTGCGCCGGTCGCCTGCGCGCTCTTTATCATCGCGATCGTCTGGCCGGTTCAGAAACGGCTGCAGGCACGCCTGCCGCAGCTTCTGGCGCTCGCCATTGTTGTAACGCTGGTCGTGCTGGTCTTCATCGTGTTCGCGTCCGTCGTGGCCTGGGGTTTCGGTCGGATCGGCAGAACCGTCATCACCGAGACGCCGCGGCTTCAAACGCTCTACGAACAGGCGACAGCCTGGCTGGAGACGCACGGGATCGCCGTTGCCGGCCTATGGGCGGAGCATTTCAATGTGCGCTGGGTTGTGGCGGCGATGCAGAGCCTGTCAGCACGGCTGAACACGACGATCTCGTTCTGGATCGTGGTACTGATCTACGTGCTGCTCGGCCTGCTCGAGGTCGGCCCGCTGGCGCGCAAAATCCCCAGCATCGTCAGCGGCGAGGCTGCGCGCATCCTGATCGTCGGCGGCGAACGCACAGCCGCCAAGCTGCGCCGGTACCTGGTGATCCGAACGATCATGAGCGTTGCAACGGGTGGCATGATCTACGTGTTTACCCTGGCGCTTGGCCTGCAGCTTGCCACGGAGTGGGGCGTCATCGCCTTCACTTTGAATTTCATCCCCTTCGTCGGCCCGTTCGTCGCAACGCTGCTGCCGACCTTCTACGCGCTGGCCCAGTTCGAATCCCTGTATTCCGCACTTTTCGTCTTTGGCTGCCTCAATCTCATCCAGTTCGCGATCGGCAGTTATGTAGAGCCGCGTTTGGCGGGCAAGGCGTTGGCGCTGTCGCCCTTTCTCGTGCTGTTTTCTGTCTTCCTTTGGATGTTCCTCTGGGGCCTGTTCGGCGCCTTCATCGGGGTCCCGATTGCAATTGCCGTGCTGACCTTCTGCGCCCAGTCTCCGTCAGCCAGATGGCTCGCCCAGTTGTTAGGCGCCCCCGCCGATGAGGTGGAAAGCGCCCAGGGTGTATAGGGACAGTAAGAGCAGCCAGCCCCGGAAATTAACCTTTCACGCGGGCTCGGATTAGACCGAGAACAGTCATCAGAACGACGCCACCGAGCAGGCCCGATACGCCGACCCCGATCAGGACGGCAGGGGTAAGCCCGCCCAGCCCGCGCATGACGGAATCGGCGGCGTTTTCAGCGTGCCCAACCAAGTGGCCAATGCCGGGAATCTGCGCAGCTACGAAGGTCAACGCAAAACCTCCGGCCATGCCGGTCAGAACGGCTGCGATCTGGTGAGTTCAACGCTGGGCCACCACCACCGCACTGCGAGTGCCCCCGCCGCGCCGCAGAGCATCTCGATGGCGATGGCTATGACAGTTTCGGTCGGGGACAACAGTCACTTTCTCCAGCACGAACGGGAGCGGCGATGCCGCCTACGCCGACGGCGCCGAACCGGCTTCTGCGGAATGGCGCTTGAGGGCGTCGCGCAGAACCTGCTCCTTGGTCTCGTCGAGCGAGGTCTTGAGGACGATTCCACCGAAGCCCTGGATCTGCTTCAGAACCTTGTCTTCGGTCATCTCCTGGATCAGCAGGAAGAGCGCGGCATTGCCTGGCACGATGCTTGCCGACAGATCTTTCATGAAGGCATCATTGATGCCGACATCGGTCAACGCGCCCCCAAGCGCACCCGAAGCCGTGCCAACCGCCACGCCTATAAGCGGATTGAGGAATAAAATCCCGATGAGCAATCCCCAGAAGCTGCCGGAAACGGCGCCGGTAGCCGTGGTGTTCATAAGCTGGTTCAGCTTGACCTTTCCCGCCTCGGTCTTGGTGGCGATGACAGCGTCGCCAAGCTTGATCACATATTCCTTCTGTAGACCGAGCAGGGTTTGGCGGACTTCTTCAGCCTTCGCCTCGGTGGGATAAACAATGACGATGAGGGTTGACATGGAGGCTCCTGTCGACGGCAGCCATTAGGGCTGCGTAGGGGGTGCCGTATTTTAGGGCGTCCAGCACCTGAAGAAATCGGCATGGAGTCCTGCTTATGTGCCCCATGTCTCTTTTTCCCAGCGCCGGGAAATCGATTGACTGATGTCAAATCCGTTTCCAGTCTTGCCACAGCCTGAGGCAACTAACTTGGCCTCACGCTTCATCATGCCGGCGTCGCTGGCGAAATCGGGCGATAGGCCGAGGGAACAGGAGCGCTTTGGAGAATATCGTCCGATGTTAGGACGAGAGGCACAGTTTCGGAATTCTGGGCCAATGGCAAGGCGGCCAGAAGACGCTATCGTCAACAACGGAAGCGGAAGCATCCTAAGCTGTAGTCACGGTCCATCTGATGATCTCCGAGCGTTCCTTCTCCATCAATGACCGCTCAAGCCGAAGCGACCTTGATACACACAAGGACTTGATCATGTCGGACCTATCCAAAAAAGGCCTCGACCGTCGCGATCTGATAATAGCATCCATCGCGACGGTTGGCGCGGCGGCCGTTCGCGGCCAACGCTGGTTCTGCAACCGCCCAGGACGTAGCGGCTCCCTCTGCCCACGCCGCATCCGGTGGGTCTCAGGGAACGGTCTATACCGGCGAAGTGATCCAGGGGGAAAAGGTCGTCAGTGCGCTCGACGTCAGCGACCTGGAAGCCGGGCAGAAGCACCTCTTGTACTTTCAGGGCGTGCAGATGCCCACCGGACCGTATTGGTATGTGTCCGTGGCGGTCGCCAAGGGGGCAAAGCCGGGCAAGCGCGTCGTTCTGACCAGCGGTGTGCATGGCGACGAGATGAGTTCCGTGCATACGGTCCTGACCGTGATGAACCAGCTCGTTCCGGCGGAAATGTCGGGCACGGTGATGGCGGTCACGGACATTGCCCGCCCGGCTATGGAAGGCATGCAGCGCAGATGGCCGAATTCTGGCAGGGGCGCCGGCCTGATCGACATGAACCGGGAATGGCCCGGGAACGAGAACGGCTTCACCGCGCCCAGCCGGCACGCCGGGCTCCTGTTCAACCGGCTGCTGCGGCCGAACGCCGACGCGGCGATCGACTTCCATACCGGGACAAGCGGATTCGAAGTCACCGCATTCAATATTGCAAGCATGGATGTGCCCGAGATCCGGTCGATGGTGGAACTCTACCCGGTCGGCCAGATCTTCGACAATCATACATATCCCGGTGTCCTGCATAACGCGTTTGTGGACGCGGGTATCCCGTCTTTTTGCCCGGAGGTCGGCGCTGCGCGCGTCCTGGATCTCGAGATGATCCCCCTGTTCGTGGAGGGCACAATGAATGTCCTCAAGCATCACGGCATCCTGGCCGGCCCAATGGGACGGACAGGCAAGGACGTGGGTGTTTTCTTAGGCAACAGCGCGGTTCCGGGTCGTGGCAACCCAGGGCGGGTTTATCGAGCATCTGGTCAAGCTCAAGGACAAGGTCGAAGCCGGACAAAAGGTGGCCATCCAACGCAACAGCTTCGGCGAAGTGGTCGCGGAATATACAAGCAGCGTTAATGGAGAGATTGCCGGCCAGCGCAGCGAGGTACCGTCCGAGCCTGGCGACCCCCTGGTATTTCATCCTTTTCAAGAAGGCGGGGCCGGTTGGCGGTGAAACTTACCCAGAGTGAGTACGCCACGGCAGCGCCGAGAAAGGCGCCAGTCATGAGCACAGAGTCCTGAACTTTGTCTGGTTGTCCCTAAATTATGGACCGTCACCGTCTTTGCCTTGACAAGGCAGCCGAGGACGAATTGTTCTCGAAGAGCCCGTCGATACGGAGGAAGTCTTATGCGTCGTCTTTTGTTCGCTTGCTTTGGTTTAGCTCTCAGCTTCGTTGTCCCTGCAGCTTCGCCAACGCCCGCCCATGCAGTCACGATAAACATCAATATAGGCACCAGCCTCAATAATGGCCGTGCCATCACTTGTCGTGATGGCGAGCGAATCTTGCGCAATCGCGGATTCAGAGACATTCGACGTGTCGATTGCCGCGGGCGGTTCTTCGTCTATCGCGCCAGGCGCGGCGCAAGCCGTTTCGAAATTGCAGTGAGCGCGAACAATGGCCGCGTCGTCGATCTGCGTCGCCTTAGAAGATAATGGTTTGGGCTATCTTTCCAAGGTCTAGAGGCCGTTACACACAGCCTGAGGACTCGATCGTTGCGCCGTCCCTACGAGTTTGTTGTCCGTTAAACGCTGAGGACCAATGGGTTGCGCGTCCTGACCAAGCTCGTACATTCATTCCCCGCGACAGGGATACTGGTAGCGACCCTTGCGTTCGCGGTCTCTCTTACGCCCAGCCTTATACCACGATCCTATCTGGTCCAGGGTGTGCTTTCGGGACTTTCAGCTGCTCTCGGATACGGCATCGGCTTCGTCGCTTATTCGCTGTGGACCTATCTCGAATTGCCGCAGCTACGGGACCGAACCCTCAAGGCGACGAGAATTGCAGTCGCCGGCACGTGCGTTGTGATTGCCGCTGTCTTCCTTTGGAGAACTCTGGAATGGCAGAATTCGATCCGCGTTTTGATGGATCTCGCTCCGCTGGACACCGCGAGTCCGCTCAAGACAGGGATTGTCGCTGTCGTCGTATTTGCGACACTCATGTTGTTGGCACACCTTTTCAGGCACACCTTCCTGGTGTTCTCCGGCTGGCTTGGGCGCTTCGTCCCGAGGCGGGTCTCCCATCTTGTCGGCGGCCTGCTGGCGGTCGCGCTGTTCTGGTCGGTCGTCGAGGGACTGGTCTTCAGACTGACGCTTCGAATCCTGGATTCTTCGTTCCAGGAGATGGATGCTCTCATTGAAGATGACCTCAGCAGGCCCGCGCAATCGATCAAGACGGGAAGCGCGGCTTCTTTGCTGTCATGGGAAGAACTCGGCAGGCAGGGCCGCAGGTTTGTCAGTTCCGGTCCAACAGCGGCAGAGATAACCACTTTCTTCGGGGAAGGGGCTGCGGACCCTATTCGGGTGTATGTCGGAATGGGTTCGGCCGACACTGCGGATGAACGCGCGAAGCTGGCCTTGCAGGAATTGAAACGCACCGGCGCGTTCGAGAGATCCATACTGATCATCATCGTGCCGACTGGTACCGGCATGATTGATCCGGCTGCGCTGGACCCGGTTGAATATCTTCACAGGGGCAATGTCGCGAGCGTCGCAATGCAATACTCTTACCTCGCCAGCTGGTTATCCCTCCTGGTCGAGCCGGACTACGGTGCGGAGGCCGGCGACGCGCTGTTCCAAGAGGTCTACACCTACTGGTCTTCGCTTCCACGCGACGCCCGCCCGAAACTCTACTTGCACGGCCTAAGCCTCGGGGCGATGAACTCTGAACAGTCGGCGAACCTTTACGATGTCGTCGCAGATCCGTTTCAAGGCGCCTTGTGGAGCGGGCCACCTTTCGCAAGCCGCACCTGGCGATCCGTTACCGACGGCCGCAATTCCGGATCGCCCGAATGGCTCCCCCGCTTTCGCAACAGCTCGATCTTCCGGTTCACCAATCAGAACGATGCCTTGGACATTCCAGACGCGGAGTGGGGACCGATCCGGATAGTCTACCTTCAATACGCCAGCGATCCGATAACCTTCTTCGACGTCGCCACGCTTTATCGAGAACCCGATTGGATGAAAGAGCCGCGCGGACCCGACGTATCGGAGCAGGTTCGCTGGTATCCGCTTATCACGATGCTGCAACTGACGGTCGATATGGCAATAGCGACGACGTCTCCAATGGGCTACGGCCATGTCTTTGCACCGCAGCACTATATCGATGCGTGGCTGGCCGTAACCGATCCGCCGAGCATTACACCTGAAGACGTTGCTCGGCTGAAGGTCCTTTTCATCACGCGCGGGACGACGCCTGTCAGCGGATAAATCAGTTTTGTCATTGTTACAAAGTAGGAGAAACGCCGTGAAGCTGCTGTCAGCCCTTGTTGCCGCAGCCATGTGCTGCCTAGCGTCGCATGGCGCGTATGCTACGGATGTGAAACTGTCCGGCAGCGCCTTCTACCGGGAGCGGATTGCGCTACCCTCAGATGCCATTCTCCTTGTGGAATTCATAGATCTGGCCAAGCCAAAAACCGCCCTGGCCGCAACTACGGTGGCGCCGGCCGGACAAGTTCCCATTGCCTTTGGCCTGGTTGTCGATTCAAGCAAACTCTCGAACGGAGAGGCCTATGCGATACAGGCCCGCATTGAGGTCGGCGGTTCCGCCTGGTTCGCCAGTGCCGAGCCGACCCCGTTTGATCTGGCGAGAGCGGGAGAATTGTTTTCAATCCTCCTCGTTCAGGCAGGCAGTAAGGACGCAGAGGAGGCTTCCGGCGTCTCGCTGGCAGGTACCGAATGGAGGGTTTTAGAGCTGGAGGGCAAGAAGGCCGATACGAAC
Organism: Mesorhizobium sp. WSM4847; assembly: GCF_055811335.1. Taxonomy (NCBI): domain Bacteria; kingdom Pseudomonadati; phylum Pseudomonadota; class Alphaproteobacteria; order Hyphomicrobiales; family Phyllobacteriaceae; genus Mesorhizobium; species Mesorhizobium sp. WSM4847. The sequence continues at coordinate 25,158 of NZ_JBVVPY010000022.1, forward strand.
GTGACGTCGACGCTTATTTTTGATGCTGATGGCGCGGTGAGCGGCAATGGTGGCTGCAACGCTTTTCGCGGCGACGTCGATATAGAAGGTACGACAATGAGATTTGGCCAGCTGGCATCGACAATGATGGCCTGCGAAGATGCCAAGTCCGTTCAAGAGGCGGTCTTCCACGCAGCGCTTTCGCAAACTGCGGCGTATTCGGTACAGGATGGAAATCTGATGCTCGTCGATGCTGCAGGTAAGACCATCGCTCGCCTGGGAGCGCCGTGAGGCGGCTAAGCTGACGTTTGCGCGGACTCGTGCTCAGTCCGGTCAGGTTCCATCGACAGTGCGGAGTAGCTGGTAAAGCGTTTGCGGCCCTTCGTGTCGTGCCTGGCATTGCTGCGCCACGACTAAGCCATCGCTCGCCCAACCTATATCCCGTGCTTCCTTCGGTGAAATGCCGAATTCGTGCCTGAACGTTCGACTGTAGCTGGAAGCATCAACGAAGCCCCATTGCTCGGCGATCCGGGATATGGACCGCGTATCGCCAATGTCGGAGAGCGCGTCCCGCGTTCGCAGTAGCCGCTGCCTCCGAATGTAAGAAGCTACTCCCCCGAGCGGCTCGAAAATTCTGTATAGCCGGGAGCGGGACACGCCAAGTTCCGCGCACAGCGTTTGGGACGTCAGTTGGCGATCCACAAGTCTGCCGTCAATCATCCGTCGCGCTCGGCCTAGAAATGTCGCGTCGATTGGGGTTTGTGCTTCTCTCAAGCGATCCTGGGAGGGCGCGAGACATACGGCCACAAGGCTTCGTGTTGCCTCGACGACGTATGGTATCTCCGGCGACTGCAAATCCGCCAGCGACCGGTTGAGAAGAAGCAGGTAGTCTGCCAGCAGCTTACCGAGCCCTCCTTCGAACTTGGCATCCAACATTCGATGGAGCCCGGCAGTCGAGGTAAACAGATCGTTTGGGATGAAGAGCGTAAGGACCCCGTCGTGATTGATTTGTCTATCGAACGGGCTGGCCAGGCAGTGCAGCTCAGGCACAGCTTTCTCGCCTTTATGCCACTCACCCGGCAAGCAAAACGGCAGGGTGACATACCAATGGTCAAGAACGGCATTTTTCAGATGCTTCTGGCGATGAGCATGATTTTCGCCTGGAAGCTCAGTTCGCATAAAAGCGAGTCTATCCAGGTTCCACACCGTTTGGCGGGCCGGAAAGGATTGAGGACAATCCCGCACGGCTGACAAGTCCATCACGCCTCGATTGGCGAAACGGAAAGCCGGAAATTGCTCGTGAGGTTGAAAGCTAAAGGTTGAAAAATCAAGAGAATGCGTAAATTTCGCATTCTTACTTTTGTGCTCTTCGAGCGATTGGAGCGCGGAGTCTTGATACATTAGATGACTCTAAATTACCGTTGCTCCGCGTAATGTCCAAACAAACATCACCTTCTTTGTACCATATCGTACCACGCACAAGCCTCAAAGACAAAATTGACAGAGCGTGTGAGCAATTGTCCTTGAATTGGGCCTGATGGCTCGATGCTTGCGAAACGGCCAATCTTCTGAAAAAAACGAATCTAGCAGTTTCGGCGTCGGAAAATGCTGCGGGATTCATGCGAAAGCTTTTCATGCGTGATCTGCACGGAGCGCGGAGCTACGGCTCTGGTCGTGCTTCTTCATCTGTGAATGATAAAGTTATGGAGAATGCGGCGGGTTGGGATTGGCCCGCCCGTATCTCGATCTTTGACAGCCAGTCCCGATGTTTGCCCTTAGACCGGCTTCGCCGGCCTGCGCATCGCCGAATAGGTGAGCAGCGCCGAGGCGAGATAGAGCAGCAGGAAGACGACGTTGAGCGACAGCACCAGATCGCGTGTGTCCAGGATATGGGTCAGCACATAGGTCAGCAGCACCGCCTTCAGCCCGGCAAGCAGCGCCAGGTTGATCGCCCGCACCAGCGTCTGGCCGCGCGCGAACAGAAGCTCGGCCTGGTATTCGATGAGATTGCGCAGGCCCGGCACGCAGATCGCCAGCGCCACCAAAGGGGCGGCCTCCGCAACATTCCTGCCCAGCGCGTTGGGGAAGAAATGCAGCACGATGGCGAGTGTCGCCAGCGCCAGCGTCGAGACCGCGAACACGCCGCCTTCGATGCCGCTCTTGACCGAAAGGCGCGACAAAAGTTCCGGCGCCCGCATCATGCGCTGAACCAGCATCATCGAGAAGGTGCGGATCGGGATCGCCGTCAGGTCGACCAGCCGCATGATGATGGCATAGATGCCGGCGAGGTGCGGACCGCCGATCGCCAGCACCAGCAGCTTGTCGAATTCCATCTGCAGGTAGAACAGCACCTCTGCGCCGGCCACGTAGATGGAATCGGCGAGCCGCCGCAGATAGAGCGCCAGCCGCAGCCGCAGCCGCTGTCGCGGATAGAAAAATCCGAAGGCGATGAGCAGCGAGGCGGCGTTGGCGCCGATGTAGTACCAGGACCAGGCTCCTATGGTCGGCTGCGCCGCGAACATGAACAGCACGGCGCCGAGCGCCCGCAAGGCCGTCGCCAGGATCGTCAGCAGGGCGGCGCGGCCGAATTTGCCGAGTCCGTTGTTGACGATCAGCGCCACCTCGACCGGCCGCCACAGCAACGCCTCGGCAAACACGATCGCCGCAAAGACCGATAGCGGCACGGTGCCGGCAAAGAAGACCAGGTAGACGCCGTAGGAGGCGGCCGCCAGCAATGGCAGCGATATCGCGCCAAACAGCAGGAAGCCGGCCGTGAAGGTGCCGATCAGATTGGGGCGGATGGTGGCGGTTCGGTAAAGCGCCGAGATGAAGCCGAATGCCAGGATGCGCGACAGCATCACGCCGGCCGCTGAAGCGGTGGCGAACATGCCGAACTCGGCGATCGACAGCGTGTTGGCCAGCGCGATGAAATAGGCGAGCGAAAACACCAGCCGCCCGCCCGCGCCGCTGATCGCCGAAAGATAGTCGCGAACCAGCCGCCGTCGCTCGGCGACGAAAGCGCCGATCCGGGCGAGAGGCCGTTTTTGCGGGATGTTGCCAGCCTGAGTCATGTGTCGAGACAGCATAGGCCGGAAAGTTTAACGCGCGGTTCTGTGCGCTTTCGATGCTTGCAGGAAGGGCACAACCCAAGAGGGAAACCCTGTCTTCACGGCAGGCAAATTAACTTTTTGTTTCCTATGCTTGTTTAGCGTGGTTTAACGAATGGCTGACCGCGCGTCCAAGCCGCAAAGGGCAAGCTCCACGACAATGGTCAACAGGCAAAACCGTGAAGATTGGAAGCGCGAGCGGTCCTTGCTGGCGCTCGGCCAGGCGTTGCGCGGCGAAGAAGAACCATCGCTGGTTGCGATCGGGGACCGGGCAGACCCGTCATGGCGCGAGGATGCCGCAACGCGCCATCGTCTCGCGCGCTTACGCCGCGAGGGGCGGGCGGATCCGGAACTCTCTGCAAACCCGGAGCCCTCGGCGACCCCGGAACGCTGGGTGACTCCGGAGTTATCGGCAAACGATGAAACAAGCCGGTTTCAAGCCGAGGATGCATCGGCCTCGGCCGCCCCGATGCCGCCTGAGACCGACGAGCCCGTTGAAGCGGACCATGCGGAAGCCAGGCCGCGGGAGAAGCCGGTTGCAGCCGCTGTTTCCGAGGGCCGACGTTCCGATGCCGAGCCTCGATACGCCGCACCCGAACCTCGATATGCCGCACCCGAACCCGGATATGCAGATGACGAGCGGCGGTCTTCCCGTCAGGATAACGACAGACAAGAATGGAAGCCGTTGATCGATCCGATGCAGGTCGTCCGCGGCATTGCCCGCTCGAAGCTGCTGATCGTCGCTATGACGATACTGGGCGCCACGCTTGGCGTCGCCATCGCGCTGTCGACGCCGAAGAAATACGAAGCCACCGCAGAGCTGATCGTCGACCCGCGCGACCTGAAGCTCACCGACCGCGACCTCACGCAATCGGTGGTTGCGTCCGACGCGACGCTGGCCATCGTCGAGAACCAGGTTCGCGTGCTCACCTCCGGCACCGTTCTCAACAAGGTCGTCGACAAGCTCAATCTCATCAATGATCCGGAGTTCAACGGGCAAGGTTCCGATGGCCTGGGGATGATGGCGGTCATCCGGTCGATCCTGTCGCGCAATGACGGGCCGGCTGCCGGTGAAGGTCGCCGCCGTGCGCTGGCCGTCGCCAATCTGGCCGAGAGCCTTGCGGTCGAGCGCGGCGGCAAGACCTTTGTCATCTCCGTCAGCGCCACCACGCAAAATGGCGAGAAGTCGGCGCTCATCGCCAACACGATGACGGATGTTTTTCTGCAGACCTTCGGTCAGATCCAGTCCGACACCGCTGGCCGCGCGACCAACGAGCTGACGGGCAGGCTCGACGAGCTGCGCAAGGGCGTCGAAGTGGCCGAGCGCAAGGTCGAGGATTTCAGGACCGCGCACGACCTCGTCGACGCGCAAGGCCATTTGATCAGCGACGACGAGATGCTCAAGCTCAACCAGCAGCTGGCCATCGCCCGCGCGCGCACGCTGGAACTTAACGCCCGCGCGGCGTCGGCGCGCTCGATCGACGTGAATTCGGTTCTGAGCGGCACCTTGCCGGAGGAGATCAACTCCAACACCATGAGCGAGCTGCGCTCGCAATATGCGACGCTCAAGCAGGAGGCCGACCGCGCCGCGATCCGGCTCGGCCCGCGCCATCCCGAGCTCCAGGCGCTCAATGCCCAGCTTGCCGGATCGCGCGAGCGTATCGCCGGGGAACTGCGCCGCATCGCCTCGTCGCTGCAGGTCGACTTGAGGCGCGCCGTGCAGCTCGAACAGGATCTGGCCTCCCGGCTGGCACAGTTGAAGGTCCGCAGCGGCGACGTCAACAGCGACTTGGTCACGCTGCGCGAACTGGAGCGCGAGGCCGCCGCCAAACGCTCCGTCTATGAGCAATATCTTCTCCGCGCCAAGGAGACCGGCGAGCAGAAGGACATCAACACCGCCAACATCAACGTGATCTCCAAGGCCTTCGCCCCGCTCGAGCCAAACGGACCGTCGCGCGCCATGACGGTGCTTGCCGGCCTGCTGGCAGGGCTTGCTTCCGGTGTCGGCCTCGGCGCCATGCGCGGCGCTTATGCGAGCCTGCGCGAAACTGCCGATTCCCGGCCGCGCCGCCGGACAGAAGAGCGCCGGACACCCATTGAAGACAAAGCATACCAGCCGCCCGTTCCGCCCCATGCCGGGCAAGTGCCTCATCCGCAGCAGCAGTATCCGCGAGCATCGTCGGACGAGGCAGATCAGGCTTCGAAAGCCGCTGAACAGCAAGCCTCCATCGAGGAAATCCGAGCCAGCTTGCGCGAATTCCGCGAAGCGGTTCGCGAACTCACCGAAAGCCGATCGCGGCGCTATTTCTGAGCGCCGAATAGAATAAAAGCCATCGGTTTCGAGTTAGCGGCATAAGACGGCGCTTTGACGGGATTGCCCGGTCGGATTTTCGTGAGAATGCCGCCCGAAGCAGAGCGATGTTGAGGATGGTTGATGGCCGAGTTGATTGACGGAAAAAGCGTTGCCGAGGGCGTGGTGCGGCGCGTCAAGGCCCTGACGATCGAACTGATGGAAAAGGGCGCGCACAAGCCCGGTCTCGCCGTGGTCATCGTTGGTGAGGATCCGGCGAGCCAGGTTTACGTCGCCTCCAAATCCCGCACCGCCAAGGAATGCGGCTTTCATTCGGTCCAGCACACGTTGCCGGCCGAGATGACCGAACTGGAACTGCTTGCCATCATCGGCGAACTCAACGCCGATCCCGGCATCAACGGCATCCTGGTGCAGCTTCCGCTGCCTGGCCATATCGATGCGGGCAAGGTCATCCAGGCAATAGCGCCGCAAAAGGATGTCGACGGCTTCCACTTCATCAATGTCGGCAAGCTCGGCACCGGAGAACTGGAGACGGCGTTCGTGCCTTGCACGCCGGCCGGCTCGATGCTGCTCATCGAGCGTGTGCGAGGCAAGGATCTTTCCGGGCTCAATGCGGTGGTCGTCGGCCGCTCCAACATCGTCGGCAAACCGATGGCCAATCTTCTGCTTGCCGCCAACTGCACCGTCACCATCGCGCACAGCCGCACCAAGGACCTGGCTGCACTGGCGCGCACCGCCGACATTCTCGTTGCCGCTGTCGGCAGAGCTGAAATGGTCAGGGGTGACTGGGTCAAACCGGGCGCCACCGTCATCGACGTCGGCATCAATCGCATCGCGGCGCCAGAAAAGGGCGAAGGCAAGACCCGTCTCGTCGGTGACGTCGCCTATGCGGAAGCGGCCAAGACCGCCGGCGCCATCACGCCGGTGCCCGGCGGCGTCGGGCCGATGACCATTGCCATGCTGATGGCCAACACGCTAGCTTCCGCCTATCTCGCGGCCGGATTGAAACGGCCGTCTTTCTGAACCTGGAAAGCCCAAAGCTTTGCCGAACCTCACTGTTCCCCTAGAGCGGCCGGTCACCAATGATCCCATTCACGGCGGCCGGCAGTTCGGGTTCCTGCTGGTCGACAAGTTTTCCATGTTCTCGCTGGCCGCCGCAATCGACACGTTCCGGTCGGCCAACCGGCTGCTCGGCCACGACTTCTATGGCTGGACGACGGTGTCGGCCGACGGCGATGCCGTCATGGCCTCCAACGGCCTGCCGCTCAAGATCGACTACGCTGTCGCCGATCTGCCGCCGGTCGATATTCTTTTCGTCTCGGTCGGGCTGACCACCGAGTTTCCCGGCAAGAGCAAGGTGCTGGCGGCGCTGCGCAGCTGGGGCCGGCGCGGCAACGCGCTCGGCGCACTGTCGGTCGGCTCCTATCTGCTCGCCGAGGCAGGCCAGCTCGAAGGCTATCGCTGCACCATCCACTGGGAAAACCGCGCCGGCTTCGTCGAACGGTTTCCCGACATCAACTGCACCGGCAATGTCTTCGAGATCGATCGCAAGCGTTACACCTGCGCCGGCGGCACCACCTCCATCGACCTGATGCTGGAGATCGTGCGCGGCGATTTCGGCTCGAGCCTCGCCAACGGCGTCGCCAACCAGTTCCAGCACGAGCGCATCCGCTCCGCCGGAGACCGCCAGCGCGTCGGCCCCGAGCGAGACCTGACCGGAAAATCGGAGAAGCTGCGGCGCATCGTCGAGCTGATGGCCGATCATCTCGACGAGCCGCTGTCGGCGGTGCAGCTCGCCAAGTCGGCCGGCCTGTCGGTGCGCCAGGTCGAGCGGCTGTTCCTGCGCCACCTCAGTGTCACGCCCGGCCGCTATTACATGCGGCTCAGGCTTGAGCGGGCGCGCGAATTGCTGCGCCAGACCAACATGCCGATCCTCGACGTGGCGATCGCCACCGGTTTCACCTCGCACTCTTATTTTGCCCAGAGCTATCGGCTGCAGTTTGGCCGGCCGCCTTCCGAAGAGCGGCGCACGACATATTGAACGGTTTGGCGCAGCCAGCGCCGCCACGTGCCCCGGTGCGCGGGCTTGTATCCTGACGCGGCGTCAAATAGCTTCCCCCCGGCGGCACGGACTGGCGGGCATGGACTGGCCGGCAGAAGCTGACTGGCTGCGACGAACTGGCGACCACTGACTGGGGGGAGATTTCATGGCGGGACTTGCACGGAGCATCGTTGCGGCGGCGCTCCTGTTGTGGATGACGACGCTCGGCCTTGCCGCCGACCGTGTCGTCATCGTTCTCGACGCCTCTGGTTCGATGTGGGCGCAGATCGACGGCAAGCCGAAGCTCGAAATCGCCCGCGAATCGCTGCGAACGGTGCTGCAATCGGTCCCCGCCGACAAGGAAATCGGCTTCATGGCCTATGGCCATCGCGAGAAGGGCAGTTGCGAGGACATCGAGCTCATCGTGCCGCCGCAGGCCGGCTCGGCAGCTGCTGTTTCCACTGCCGCCGACAGCCTGAAATTCATCGGCAAGACGCCGCTGACATCAGCCGTCAGGCAGGCGGCCGAGGCGCTGAAATACACCGAGGACAAGGCCACCGTCATCCTGATCACTGACGGGCTCGAGACCTGCAAAGGCGACCCCTGCGCGCTCGGCAGGGAACTGAGGGCTGCCGGTGTCGACTTCACCGTAAACGTCGTCGGCTTCGGCCTGACCGCAGACGAGGGCAAGCAGGTTGCTTGCCTCGCCGACAACACCGGCGGCAAATACATCCAGGCGTCGGATGAGAAGGCGCTGCAGGACGCGCTGGTCGAGACCATCGCCGCCGCACCTGCACCGGCGCCCGAACCAGCGCCAGCGCCGCCGCCGGCCGCCGTGCCGGAAAAACCGGAGTTCAACTTCATCCCCGCCGTGGTGCTCGCCGATGGCGGCGATCCCGTCACCGACGGCAATTCCTGGGAGATCTTCAAGGCAAAGTCCGACGGCACGCGCGGCGATTACGTCGCCACCGAATACGGAGCCTATAAAGGCAATTTGGAGCCGGGCGATTACACAGTCGTGGCGCGCCATGGCGAGGCCAGGACCGAACAGAAGATCACGGTCGAGGCGGGCCAGGTCTACAAGCCCCTGTTCGTGCTCGATGCCGGCACGCTCATCATTCATCCGCGGCCAAGCGAGGGAGCGGATGTGGCCGATGGTGCAGCTGTCGTGATCGATTATCCGGGCGTTGAAATGCCCGCGACCTATTATGGCGACACCAAGGTGGTGTTGCCGGCCGGCGATCAGAAAGTCACGGTCAGGATCGGGCAGGGCGAGGTTACCGAAACCATCCCGCTCACTGCCGGCAAGCTCGTCGACAAGGATATCATCGTCGGCGTCGGCCGTGTCGTTGCCAACGCCTACTACATTGCCGGCGGCGACAAGGCCGACGGCTCGGGCATTGGCTTCAAGGTGTTCAAGGCAAAAAAGAAGATCGACGGGACGAGGCAAGAGGTGGCTTATGCCTATGGCCCCGACAGCAAGTTCGATCTGCCGCCCGATGATTATGTGCTGACGGCGACGGTCGACCTTGCCGTCGTCGAGCAGCCGTTCAGCGTCAAGGCCGGTGAGCACCAGGATCTGAAGATCGCCATCAATGCCGGCGTGCTGGCGATCACCGCGCCAGGAGCTTCGAAGATCGAGATTTTCGATCCGAAGAAGGACATCAATGGCAACCGCAAATCGCTCGGCTACGCCTTTGACGAGAAATATCAGGCGGCGCTGCCGGCCGGCGACTACGCGGTCGTCTCGGAGAAGTCGGACAACAGCTCAAAGGAAAGCACGGTGACCATCACAGCCGGCGAGCGAGCCGAGCTGACGGTGCAGTAGGGACATTCGACGTTTAAAGGGGGGCGCGAAGCCCAGCCCCTGACCCAAATGTGGAACCCAAGTATCTTGCAGAGCAATATTCGCCTGCGGCGCGGACGTTGCGCGCGGTTTAGCTTGCTGTAAAAATTTCCGCAAAAACATTCTGTTCGCCGGATCGTCGCAGAACATCCGGTTTTGCGACGTCGCAAATATCAGTCGCGAAACCGATTCAAAACTCGGGAATTTTGCGACAAGAACCGGGTAACGACCCCACAAGAAAAAATTTCGGGCATGTGTCGGGGCGCTTGGCTGTCGTTCGTCTTGTATACCTGACGCGACGGGGAGATTTTGCAGCATGGCGAAGATCGTATTCGGAATGAACCAGTCCCTCGACGGCTATGTCGACCACCAGGAATTGCCTGCGCCAAGTCCCGCGCTCTTTCGTCACTGGATAGAGCACGTGCGCGACCTGACCGGCAGTGTGTACGGTCGCCGTATGTACGAGGCCATGCGCTATTGGGACGAAGACCGTCCTGAGTGGAGTACGGAGCAACACGAGTTCGCGGCGGCGTGGCGGCGCCAGCCGAAATGGGTTATATCGCGCTCGTTGAAGTCGGTCGGTCCCAATGCCACGCTTATCGCGGATGACGTCGAGGTAGTGATACGCAGGCTAAAGGCCAAGCTAACAGGAGAGATTTCCGCTTCCGGACCAGAGTTGGCGCAAAGCCTGACCGAAATGGGTCTGATCGACGAATACCGCCTCTACCTTCACCCCGTGGTGCTTGGTCGCGGCAAGCCCTTCTTCGCCCGCTCTCGGCCACCGCTCCGCCTTGCGGCCAGCGAGCGAATCGGCGGGGAAGTCATCAGGTTGACCTACGTTCCTGCCTGATTACAGACCACGCCGATAAGAAGGCGATGCATCGAAATCCCCCTTTCGGTTCAGCATACGTTGCGGAAAGGATTCGGAAGAACGACGGCTGCGGGTGGGGAGATCGCCATTCGGCGGGGATCGGCCGAACGGCTCGGTTGCGCCATTTGCCGACCTTCATTGCGTTTCTCCAAACCTGCCGTTCGCGCTACAGCCTGATACGACCCTAAGCGGAAGCTCGTTCGCACCCGGCCGAATTCACGCCCATGACCCGAAGCTGCCTTCCATCAATGCGGATTTTTTCAGAATCTCCCGTTCGGGCTGGCCGAGGCCTCAGGCAGGATTCGAAGTGTCGCGGCCAAACGGGCGCCATTCAGACATTCCGGTACCATCATTGTTCATGGGGCCTGGTATCCTGCAGCGTCTGCGAACTCTGCCACAGCCAGATTGCGAGCGAGCCTGAACGCCCGCGGACCTGTGCTTCCACAGGTCCTCTCAGAGCACCAGATTTGAACAACTCGCAGTCGCGGCCGGCGACTTGCAGCATTTCGTCGCTCACTGCGACTTCGGCATTTTGGTCGGCCGCGATCTCCATCAAGCGACTGGCGACGTTAACCGTATCACCCGTCGTCGCGATGTGCTGACGGCCTTTGCCACCGAGTCTCGACGCAACGATTGTTCCGTAATGCGCTCCGATCTTGAAGCCGAGCCTAGATGCAGTTGATGCGGGCAACGAGACGAGCCAGTTGCTGGTACGGCTGGAGAGCGCTGCGCAGCAGCGGGCAGCATTGAAGGCATCATCTGTCGCTGCTTCCGGTAGACCGAACAGGATCATGGCTCCGTCACCCATGAAATTCGTGACAACGCCACCGCAGCTTGTCACCTCTTCGTCCACCAACGCATGGAACGTGTTCAAAAGTTCGCGTGTGGCGTTCGGCCCCAATGTTTCGCTCAGTCCGGTGAAACCGGACAGGTCAATGAATATGATGGCGGCGTCCCTCCGGACAGGTTCCAGGAGAAAGTCGCCATGCTTAGCGAGCCACCCCGCAAAGCCCGGGGCCTCAACTCGTTGAAGCAATTCGCTCTGCGTGGCGAAATACTGGGCCTGGTTCCTGCCCAACCAAAGCTGCGCGGCCCCGAACAAAATAGCCGGCGGAACGGCGGCGGCCATCGGCAACGCCGCGCTCAGCCAGATATGGTGTGAGAATGCGGTCATATTGACCACGAACCAGATCAAAACCACGCCAACGATCGCTGCAAGGCCGATGGCGTTGCGACGCCATGCCAACAGCCCCACAAGAACCACTGGCAGCACCACTGCAAAGCCGGCATCTGCAAGGCGAACGTACTTATCTCGCACTATGCCGTCGCCGGTCATCAGATGGGCAATGGCCGTCGACATGACCTCGACGCCTGGGAGCACGGGATCAAACGGTGTCGGGAAAACATCGCCGGCGCCGGTTGCAGTTGCTCCGATCACAACAATTCGATCCCGAATAATGCCGCCATCGACTTGGCCGCCCAGCACCGTCGTGGCGCTGATCGTGCGGATCGTGCCGCGGGGGCCATAGAATGTCAGAGGGAGTATGTGACCAATGTCCGTCCGAATCCGCTGTCCGCCCAGAGATAGATAGTCGGGCGCTATTCCCGGATCCTCTCCCACCGCCATGGTGGCAACGCGCAGGGAGAAAGACGCTTCAGTCCGATCTCCGGCCCGAAACAGCAACGGGACGAACCGAGGCGTTCCCGTCCAGTCGGTAACCACGTTCACGACGCCGACAGCGGCGATATCCGAGAACGCTTTCAGGGGCCACAAAAACCGCTCGGCATTCGGCACTCGGGCGAGAGGGCCATCGCCCTCGACTGCAATCGATTGTTTACCTCCCGAGTAGACCGCTGCAGCAGCGATTACGCTTGAAGTCCCACGCAGCGAACGCGCGAGCGCCTCATCATCATCTTTTGTCCCGGGATCGACCAGCAGCAGGTCGAACGCAATGGCTTTCGGTCCAAAGCGAGCTATCGTATCGACAATTCGGGCAAGCGTGGCGCGGCTGAGGGGATAGCGGCCATCGTTTCGGACCGCTTCGTCGTCTATGGCGATAATGGTAATCAGCTCCGGCGGCTTTGTGGTTCCCCGAACAAGCGTTCGAAGATCCGTCATCGTCGCTTCGACGCGATCGAGGCCCCACATGTTGCCGCGCCAGTGCGCAAAGCCAAGGCCGGCCCCCCAAAGACCCGCCAGAACGAGCGCGATCAGCGTCTGAAGCGCTCGCCCGCTCATTTAGCTTACTGACCGAAACGGGCCATCAAAGCCGAAACACGTGCGGCGGGCCAGCGCTTGACCGTCAGTGTGCCTGTTCCGGCTTCCACATCGACGCCTTCGCCCGGCCCGAGGACTACGCCAGCATTGGACGCCGGCCTTTGCACGGCGACGCGACCTTTGACGACGAAAACAGAGGTCTTGCCTCGGGCAACGTCGACTGCCCATTTTGTACCTCGCACCGCGGCAATCGCCTGCGGGGTGACGACAGCGAAGCCACCCCGGACCCTGCCGGCTGGAGCATCGAGCAACAGCGCCTTGCGCCGTAATCTGACCGCATCGGCACTACCATTTCGATCACGGTCCACCAGTGCAAAACGAGCGCCATCTTCCGCAATGATGGTAAGGCCTTCCCGGCATCTCAGAATTTGTCGGGACGTACCTGCTACCAGTCTGAACGTACAGCCGGCGGTATTCGACTGCGCTGAAACGGTATCCACCCAGAAGACACAGGCAAGCATGCATGCCATCAGGCTCCGGAGATATCGGCCACTTGCGCTCATGAACGTCTCCTTGCTTTTGCGAAAATCTGCGGCAAGAAAATCTATGCATTGTCTTCTGCGGTCAGCTTGGCAGTATACTCATGCGTACGAACCGGCACTTGCAGCCGCGTTGCCTTAGAGGTAGCACGGTGCCGACCAGCGATCTTAGCACGATAGCTTGCTCCAACACCAAATAAGGCGACATCAAGCCGTTTGAGGCGGCCGCGATGCGAATGTCGCGAACGTCACGCGGCGACGCTGCTGTTCGGCTCATCTGCCAGAACGAGCAGGTCGCGCCAGAAGCGGTCACTCCGTAGCAAGCCCTTGAATGACCGCAATGGGGCCGAGAGCAGACCGGCAGCTTTGGGCTGCGAATATTCAAGATCGGACATTCAGGTTGGTGGGGGCATCGTCGTGACGTGACCCCAAGCCGACCTTCATCAACCCGTTTTTCTGCCCGATAGCCGACATTCGCGGCCACCAGCACTGATGACCCGAAGCAGTCATTGACTGTTGAAGGCTCAATGTCCCGAAAGGGGTAGGAGACCATCATTCCACCCAGGTAGCCGTTCTCGTTGCTGGCCACGATGGACTCCTCCGTGCGGCGCAAATATCATCGATCCAACCAGTGAGGCGATCACTTAATGGCTGATGAACGCGTCAGACGCCGTCTTGCCGCCATCGCTGTGGCCGACGTGGTCGGCTACAGCCGAATGATGGAGGCGGATGAGGCGGGCACGCTGGCGGCACTGAAGGAGCGGCGCAAGGCGATCCTGGAGCCGATCGTTCGCGATCGCGGCGGGCGGATCGTCAAGCTTATGGGCGACGGCGTGCTGATGGAGTTCACCAGCGCGGTGAACGCGGTCGAGGCTGCAGTCGAACTACAGGCCAAAATGGCGGAGGCCAACCAATCCGTCACCGAGCACCGCCGCATATTGCTGCGTATCGGCATCAATCTGGGCGACGTGATCGGTGAGGGCTCGGACATCTATGGCGACGGTGTGAACGTTGCGGCTCGCCTCGAAGCCTTGGCAGAGCCAGGCGGGGTCTGCGTCTCGGCCAAGGTTCATGAGGAATTGCGAGGCAAAGGCAACGCTGCCTTCGAGGACATGGGCGAGGTGGCGCTCAAGAATATCGTCAGACCGGTGCGGGTTTACCGTGTGGAAACGAGTACTGGTCAAGTGGGCGGGCGGGCCGCAACGACGTCTGCTGCCAGGCCCTCCATTGCCGTTTTGCCATTCGACAATCTGAGCGGCGATCCCAGTCAACAATACCTTTCGGACGGCATCACGGAGGACATCACCACCGAGTTGTCGCGGTTCAGAAATCTTACCGTCGCGGCGCGTCACGCTTCGTTCCATCTTGCCAGGATGGGCATCAACCCAATGCAGGCCGCCCGCGATCTGGGCGCGAACTACGTCATCGAAGGTAGTGTGAGGAAGGCGGGCGAGCGGATTCGCATTACTGCACAGTTGATCGACGCAAGGACAGGCAACCACGTCTGGGCGGAGCGGTATGATCGCGAATGCCACGACATTTTTGCTGTGCAGGACGAAGTCGTGGCAGCAATCGTGACGACGCTCGAGGGGCGAATGGTGGCCGCTGCTGCTCTTCAGGTGCGCAAGCGGCCAACGTCGAGCTGGACGGCCTATGACTTTTTCCTGCAGGGCCGGGAGCTGGCCGACGCCAACATGGAGAAGGAGGCCGTTCCGCTTTTTTCCCGCGCGACGGCGATCGATCCCGATTTTGCGCACGCCCACGCCTGGCTGGCGATCGCTCTCCTCGGCCGCTACTGGTTCGACACCGATCCACGAACGCTGCACGAAGCGTCACTTGCCGCACAAAGAGCCATGGAGTTGGACAGCAACGATCCGACGGTCCACCACGCCAACGGCATGGTCATGGTGTGGCTCCGCGAATACAAACGGGCCGGCGTCCATTTCGACCGCGCCGTCGCTCTCAATCCGGCCGATGCGCAAATTCGCGCGGACCGAGCGAATTGGTTGCGATACGCCGGCCGGCCGGAGGAGGCTCTGGCTTCAATCGACGACGCGCTGAAGAGAACCCCGTTTCCACCACACTGGTTCTGGGTAATTCGCGCCAAAATCTTGTTGGAACTGAGGAGATATGGCGAAGTCGTAGCGGCCTTGGACAACATGCCAAAAAAGGATCACCCCGCTTGGCTCACACTGGCGGCCGCCCATGACCATCTCGGCCATGCCGCTCTCGCTGCGCATGCGCTGGCGAAGGCTCGCGAACTTAGACCCAGCATCTCATCGCGGGAACTGATCGCTGTGAATCCTTATGCTCACCGAGATGCGCTCAAACCTCTGCTCGATGGCCTGCGCAACGCCGGATTGCCGGAGTAAGTAGCCGCCAATCGGACATTGAAAATTTACACCACGCGACGAGTTCACCGGAACGCATGCGGATGGCTTCGCGGTCGCAAACGATAGTTCGTCCTTTGAGGTTGCGGAACACCGCGCCTCTTGCCCCGGCCGTAGGCTACGCGCGGAGTGGGTGACGAATGCGGCGTTTCGCGTTCGTATCGTGAATGCCCAAAGATGGCGTGATCAAGGCGATGCACGCTTCAGTCGCTCAGTATGTCCAGAGCGGCATTAAAGGACCGGATCGGGTGGGAAGTTCACGTTACTTGCCGCCGATCCGAACGGTTAAGGAGTGTCCCAAGGACGGACATTCAAATCCAAAGAGTAGCCTTCGGCATTGTCCTAGCCTAGTTGTTGTAGCGTCGATCAAATGGACTCGCCCGAGTGGCAGAGGAACTGACATACAGGGATGAAGCTGCGGCCGGTTACGACGGTGCCTTCGCGCGCGTCACGACACACTTCGCACCCTACCTACTTCGCGCGGCTCACATCGCGCCGGGTATGCGCGTCCTCGACATCGCCGCGGGCACAGGTTTCGCAGCCGAAGCGGCCCTAAATATCGTTGGCCCAACCGGCCACGTCATTGCCGCCGACTTGTCGCCCGCAATGGTCGAGAAGTCGCGCGGACGCCTTGGCCACGCAAAAAACGCTTCGGTGGCGGTCGAGGATGGCCAGGCACTTTCATTTCCCGACGAAAGCTTCGATGCGGTCGTGTGCAGCCTCGGACTGATGTTCTTCCCCGACCCGCTGCGCGGACTTGCCGAGTTTCGTCGCGTACTTCGTCCCGGTGGGCGCGTCGCGGTTTCAGTCAACACAGTGCCAGGACGGTCCTATAACACTCGCATTAACCTCGCCATTGCACGGCACGTGCCATCGTTAGCGGCCGCCGCCGCCCGCGTATTTTCGCTTGGCGACGAAATGAAATTGAGGTCGCTGCTCGAGGTCGCGGATTTCCGGGACGTGGAGATCACCACCGAGATGCATCGCTTCGTGCTGCCTTCCTTTGATGCATACTTCGAACCCTTCGAGAAAGGTGCGGGCTCGGCTGGGCAAGCATTTGTCTCGCTTTCCGCGGAGGCGCGCAAAGCCGTGCGCGAGGAAGTACGGAGCGACCTCGGGGATACTGGCGGCATCATCGAGGTAGACGTCGAATACAGGTTGGCTGGCGGGCGACGATAACGGCCGCGTGCATGACCGCTTTGAGTCAACTTGTGCCGTTTGCGTGCTCGAATCCCAACGACTGGAGCGGGTCGACTCGATCCGTTGCGCGAACGGCAGCTTTTTTTCGCGAGCGACCAAGGCACTCAGCGTTCGTCTCGAGCGTTCAGTTCCGTAGTTGCGTAATAAATTCTTCAAGCACCTTGATGGCTTCGGCTCGGCTAGCGCCTTTCAGGAAGGGCACGTCGATCTCGACCCGCAATCCTTCCTGGATGTGGCGGAGCACCGGCGCGGGAGTCGGTTGATCGCCCCGAATTCCAAGCACCCGATATGACCGAACCGGTTCCGAAAAGCCTTTGATGGTCAGCGGCGTCAGCTCCTCTGACTCGATGTCGTCCTTGACAAGCGCCCAGGTCTCACGCGCCAGCAGGATGCCGCCAAGGTCGGCATGTGCCTGAAGACGCGAGGCGAGATTCACCTCTCCGCCAATGATGGTGTAGTCCATCCGGTCCTCACTGCCGAAATTGCCGACTGTGCAGTAGCCGGTGTTGATTCCGATACGCAGATGGAAGGGCAGTTTATAGCCTGCGTCCACCCACTCTCTCTGCAGCTCCTTCATGCGTCTCTGCATCGCGATCGCCATGCTGACGCAGGCGAGCGCATCCTCTCTGGTGCCTTTGGTCTCGGGGTCGCCGAAGAAGGCGAGGATGGCGTCCCCAACATACTTGTCGATGGTTGCGCCGTGCTCCAAGGCGATCTTCGCCATCTCGGTCAGGTACTGATTGAGCAGTTCTGTCAATTCCTCGGACTCGAGTTTGTCCGTCGTCGCGGTAAAGTCGGCAATGTCGGAAAAGAACACGGTGAGTTTCTTTCTCGATGAAGAAATCTCGACGTTCCGTTTGCCCGAGAAGATCGATGAATAAACCTGCGGCGAGAGATACTTGGACAGCTTGCTGGAAAGCGATTCGAGCATGCGGTTCTGTTCGCCGACGCGATTGCTCGCTTCCTCCGCCTCGCGCCTGGCAGCCGCCGTTGCAGTGTGAAGTTGAGCGTTTTCCAGCGCGATCGAGGCGAGCTGTCCAAAGCGCTTCAACAACTCGACCTCTTCCTCGCCGAAGTCGAGCGCCGAGGCGTCGTCGTAAGCAATGCCGAGCACGCCAACGACCGTGTCGCCGGACTTGAGCGGCACCCCCATGATCGCCCGAATAGTGATGTCCATTTGGGCTGCGGCAGCGGCCCGTCCCGGCCAGTTCTGATAGTCGGTGATCACGAGAGGCTCGCCAGTATTCCACACCGTGCCGGCTACCCCTTCGTTTATCACCAGCCTCTGGCCGATATGCGTGGCGTAGACCCCGACTCCGACCTTGCGCTCGAGAGATTCACCGGCCCCGTCAACCAGGTAGACGTAGCCGTGCTCGGTACCCAGCAACTGCGCTGCTCGACTCGTGAGATCCGACAGAAGCTCGGCAAGATCGAGCCTCGCGATCAACCCGAGCGACGTGTCATGCAAGGCGCCCAGATATTCGCTCTGGCGGCGAAACCGTCTGGCGAGGTTCTCCTGCTCTCTGCGGCGGTTCTCGAGGTCTCCAATGTTCGAAGCCAGTTGCACGGTCATGCTGTTGAAGCTGGCAGCGAGCTTGCCGATTTCATCGCCTGACTCGACCTTCGCGCGGGCCGCGAGGTCGCCTCTGCGCACGCGATCGGCGACACCGGTCAGTCGCTGGATCGGTCCGGCGATACTGTCCCGGAATATCAGGCCAAGCAGTAAGCCCGACAAAACGGCTGCTGCCCCGACGGTCAGGATTATTTGTTGCGCACGTTCGAGCTGGTCCCGGCCGCCCGCGAGGTCGACTTGAAGCCGCTGCTGCTCTTGAGTGGCGACAGCGTCGAGGAGCGCGAGCATGCGCTCTGCGATCGGCACTGCCTTCGTGCGGAACAGATAAAGGTCCTCGCGTGCGTGTTCGCCCTCCACCGCCTCGAACATCCGCGCGGGCAGCTCGAGGAATGCAGTCCGGCTCTTGGCCATTCTATCGATCAATACAGTCTGGTTAGCCGCAAGCGTGGTGCCCTCTTTCGCGATGTTGGACCAGGCCCCTTCATTGATATTAAGGTTGGCCTGATACTCATATTTGAAGCTCTCCCGTCCAGTGGTGACATAGCCGCGCAGCCCAGCGACCATCGCGTAGAAGGAGCTCTGGAACGAGGCCAGGTCGGCCAGGAGCGCCGTATTGGCAGCCGTCGGATCACGGTTCTGCTGGGCCAGCATCATGGCTTTGGCCGACGCCACCACCGTCGCTATGAGCGGGTTGGCGTCGCTCACAAGGATCTTGAGCGCGGGTTCCCTGCGCAGCTGGTCGTTACGCAGTTCGAATAGCTGCTCGGACAGTGGTTTCCATTCAGCCAACAGTTGACCGATTTCTTGCATGCCGAGCTCGGCATTGCTGCGCCCGGCTGGCGACTCCCCCTTTGCGCGCAGGAGACCCTCGAGCTCGCGCATGTCGCCAAGGAAGGCCTCGTTGGCCAGCCGATAGTCATCCCGATAGGATTCGTCGCCAAGTGCCAGATAACCTCGGACCTCGCCCAGCATGCGGAGCAGATTCGCTTGAGCCCGAGCCGATGCAACCGCGCTTGGCGCGCTGAGATCGGTGGTTCTGTTGATGTTGCGAACGGCCGCTATGCTTCCCAGGTAGTTCAACCCGACGACAAGCAGCATTAAAGCGACCAGGATGCCAAAGCCGACCGTAAGCTTGCCGCCAATGTTGAGCTTGCGCAGCGCCGCCGCGACCCAAGCGGTCAGTTTCCCCAAGGGAGCGGTGTACAACTGCCGAATTTGCCCCGACTTCCCGTCCGCTTGGATGCCTTCTGCGTCCCGGCCGCCTCCGATCACTTCTTGCGATGCCACTTCGCTATGTCCCAGGTTTCAGCGTCCCAAGGGGTAGGATCGTAGCCGGCTATGTCATTGCGCAGGCCCGAAGTATAAGCCCATTCGATGAGCGGAATGACCGCGGCATCGGCGATCAGGAGATCGTTCATCGCCATGAACAGCGCGCCCCGTTTCTCCGGATCGACTTCGGTCGCCGACGCCTGGAACAGCGCATCATACTCGGGATTGCAATAGCGGGCCCAATTCGTTCCCGACCAGTTGTTTTTCTTCTGTGCTGCTTCGGCGCAGGTCCAGCCGATCATGTAGCTGCCGGGATCGGGGCCCTTGTTGCCGTAAGCGAACTCCTCGAGGTCCGCATAGAAGTGCCGTCTGGTGTTCGTATTGTCGGGCGACGACCCCAGGAAGATGCTGGAATCGATCAGCTTGTTTTCCACCCGGACTCCGATCGAGCCGAAGTCCGCCTTTATGAAGTCCTGGGTCGCCTCCCGCACCGGGTTGATGCTGGTCTGAAACACCAGCGCCAGCGGGACGCCGTCCTTGTCGCGGACGCCGTCGCCATCGGTGTCGCGCCATCCGGCTTCGTCCAGCAGAGCGCGCGCCTTATCGAGATTGAACTCCCATTTCCTGTTCGGCGAGGCGAAGGCGGCCGGTGCGACTAGGAGATTGGCGGTGGCGCGGCCACTCCTGCCGTGCAGTTCGGCAGCTTTCCGCCGGTCAACGGCGGCGGCCAGCGCCTGCCGGACGCGCCTGTCGGTCAGGATTGGATGGGGGAACTCCACGCTCGCGCGTTCGCCGTCGGCGGTTTCCCGTCTGGGATCGGTGAAATTGAGCATGATGCGTTCGACATAGGATCCCCAATACAACTCGACCCTACCAACGCCCTTGGTTTCAAGGCTTCGAAGGTCAGCCTCGCCGACCTGAAGGTTCCACGCGTAGTCGACGATGCCTTCGCTCACGGCGTTTGCAGCGGTTCTGGCGTCGCCACCGCCCTGAAGCGTGACCTGCTTGAACGCCAGGCTGTCACGATCACGATACTCGGGATTTGGCTCGAAGATGATCTTGACCGTGTTGACGACGTCTTCGCCGATGAGAAGGACGTCCTCCGTCCGGAACTCCTTGAGTCGGTAAGGACCGGTGCCCACCGGGGCGAGGTTTGCCGGAGCGCTGGCGGCATCTTTGTTATTGTACTGGCCGAATACGTGTTCCGGAATAATCATTCCCTGCACGCCGACGAAGGGCAGCGACCAGGCGGGATTGACGTCCTTGAAGGTGACCTTGACCGTTAAGTTGTCGAGCGCCTCCACCTTCGCGACTGATTTGTACGAGCCCGCGCTCGACGAGCCCACGTCCTCGTTCACTATGTATTGGTAGGTGAAAAGGACATCCTTCGCGGTGAACGGCACGCCGTCGGACCACTTGATGCCCGGCCTAAGCTTCCATGTGACCGATCTGCCATCGGGCGCGACCTGGCCATTCTCAAGCGATGGAATCTCGGCTGCGAGAAAGTGCACCAGCCGGCCCTCTGCGTCGAAGCTGGCCAGTGGCTCGTAGACGATACGGCTTGCCGTTTGATCCTTGATGCCCGGCGCTTGGTGTGGGTTCAGTGTGCTTGGCGCTTGCCACAGCAACAATCTCAACGGATCGCCATCCAGCTCGGTCGGCTGTGCGGGTTGGGGCAAACCGACAACGAGCGCCGCGACCATGAGCAGCAATAACCTGCAAATAGCATTGATGCGGGCCAACGATACACCCTCTCGGCTCCGAGACGCTCGCATCCCTTCCTCCCTGCCCCTGTGATCCTGCGGCCGCAGCTCCCTTTCAGACAGTTGGCTGTGCGAGGAGATGTATATCTCCAGTCTATGAAATTGATCGCAATTGCAGCCGCTGGCAAGACCAATCGGTCCGAGACAATGAACCTGCACCTGGGGCCCGAATGATGCATCCGCTGAAATCGCTGGAGAGGTCACCGCGATATGCAAGCGACTGTGCGCTCGGAATCTGCAACCGCTGTTTAGATGCAAGCGGTAGGCCAAGAATGACAGCCCATCGCTCATGCGAGTCCTTGCCCTAACGGTGGAAATGGTGTTTTCGGGTCGCTGGAGGATTGCTGCGAACGAAGGGCACAAAATCGTTGGGATTGAGCCATTCGGCGGGCGTCGGCCGGACGTCAGCTCCTGGCGCTGCCTGTGCGTTCCGGCAGTCGGCTCAGACAGCAAGATTCCACCCGACCCGGTCCTTTAATGCCGCCCTGGACATGCTGAGCGGCTGAAGCGCGCATCGCCTTGATCGCGCCATATCCTGACCTACACAGCGGGAACAGGTAAGGTCGCCTCACGCCCCGATTCCCGACGGTGGGGTTGGCTGGGATGGCGACCACCGATCAGTTGATTTGACAATTGGTCGGGTCGGGCTCTGGATGATTTGTTCGTGCGCACCACGCACATGCTAAATGGAGGAAGCGATGAAATCTATGAATCGCAGATCCACACTTGCCTTCGGTATTACAGTTGCAGCAGTTTTGACCGTATGTGGAGGTTCGGCATTCGCGGACGATATGAATGTGACCCTGCTTACGCCTGACAAGCTGGTATGGAAGGATAATCCTAGCCTGCCAAAAGGGGCTAGAGTCGCTGTCTTGACGGGCGATCCGACAAAGACTGGCGAAGTGGTTGTCACACGCTCCAAGTTTCCGCCCAACTATCAGATTCCGCCCCACACTCACCCGTATGCCGAGACCATCACCCTGGTCAGCGGCAGCATTGGCTTTGGAGTCGGCGAAAAGGGCGGAAAGACTGGCGACCTGCTAAAACCCGGAGCCTTCCACGCGCTGCCAGCAAATCAAGCGCATTACGTCTGGACGGGAGGCGAAGAGACTATCATCGAGGTTCATTTCGTCGGACCGTTTCGTATTACTTACATCAACCCGGCTGACGATCCGCGCAAGAAGTGAAATGCGGCTCAGCCGGCTACTTTGCACCTCGCACACCCTTGTTGCCCGGAATAGAAGCGCGAGCTTTACCTCACGCGGATAAATGCAAACCGCATCAACGGAAGCGGAGCTCGGCAGCTCAGGCTCCCTCTCTCTCCTTCTGCCAAAAAATCGTGGCCCATTGGCGATATTAAGAAAGCTGGTCCCGGAGACGTTGGAATTTGCCACTGGGGCATGACCGCCTCGGATCATTCCGAACGGGAAGGTCGCGCCAGGAGCGGTCTTTCGATGCTCTGCCGCTGTGATTTCGGCTGTCGTGATTGGGTCACGGATTGTCGTAGCGCTGCCCAGAAGGAAGGGCATGGAAGGGTCGGATCAGGTCGTAGCGCGAACGGCAGGTTTGGAGCAGCGCCATGAAGGTCAGCAAATGGCGCGACCGAGCCAGCCCAAGGATTCGATCTGCCGTACAGCCGCGGAGCGTTCTACATCGCGGTCGGGTGGAAACCGGCCATTTGCCGAGCCGTCTCAAAGCGCTGTCGCGAAACTTGTCTTGGCCCTGCTATACTGACCAAGCCAACCCGCGCTGCGCCGCAGTTAGTGAAATGCCTCACCGCTGCGGACACACAGAATGTTGAACCTGCAGGAGTCGCCAGTCCGGATCAGAAATAAAACGACAGGGAGGATGACGTGTCTCTCGACGCCAATGATTTCGATCAAGCAGTTGAAAAATATCACCTAGCCCTGGATGAGTTCATGAAAGGAAACCCCGCGCCTGCGAAGAAGCTCTTTTCCCAACGAGACGATGTAACACTGGGCAATCCCTTTGGCCCTTTCGCGCATGGATGGAAGCAGGTCGCTGAGACGATGGAGCAAGCGGCATCGAATTACAGGGACGGCGACGCTACCGGCTTCGAGAGCATAGCGAAGTGTGTGACGTCTGAGCTGGCATACCTCGTCGAAGTAGAGCAGCTCAGGTCCAAGGTTGGCGGTCGGAGCGATGTCACACCTCTAGCGTTACGCGTGACGAGCGTCTTTCGCCCAGAAGATGGTCTCTGGAAGATTGTGCATCGTCATGCCGATCCGATAATGACGGCTCAGCCGGCCGATTCGGTACTCCGCCAATAGGCGCGGTTGTGGTTTTGGGGAGCGGTCGATCTCGCAAACCCCTTGCTGCGGCAGCGCGGCTATTCTTCAGTCCGTTCTCTGCGAAGGGTCGGCCCATGTCATCAGGCTCGCAGCATCGGACGGCCGCTTTGGGTCCCCATCAAGTCATAGCGCGAACGTCAGGTTTGTAGATGCGCCATGAACGTCGCGAAATGGCGCAACCACGACCCTAAGCGAGGTTCTTGGGATGTCGGCTTTCAGGAAGGGGCAATGCTGATCTCAACGTCCGATTTTGGGCGCAAAGCTGCCGTCCACGTCGCGGCAGATGTCAGTCGTCTTTGGGTCACGAATGCTGGTTCCGGCCAATGTCGGCTTCCAAGACGAGAATTCGACTCCGGAAGGTCTCGAAAGGGTCAACTTATTCCGTAGCGCGAGCGAATCTGGACGACTGGAACGGGTCGACCTTTGCCGTTCCCTAACGACGCAGAACCACTCAACACTGCATCCCTCGATGTGTTTAATGCCCTTCTTAAGGAGATAGGACAGCATGTCTGCCCTGAAGGCAGCGTAGTGGCCAAAAGGGCAAAATAGCGTGGCAATCGACAACCGCCAAAAGGGCGGCCACGAGCCGCCCTTTTCACTGCAGCGCGAATTCCGCCGCGTTGTTTCCGAATGCGCTGGCGCCGTGGTCGGCACGGCCGACCATTTGCCGCAACCCGGCGAAAAGCTCGCGGCCGAAGCCGAATTCATTGCCGACAAGATCGCTGTCCGCCGCCCGCCGCAGCGCGAAATCGCCTGCCGGCACCAGCACTTCCAGCGTTCCGGCGTCGGCGTCGAGCCTGATGATGTCGCCGTCATGGATCCTGGCGATCGGCCCGTCCTCGACCGCCTCCGGCGTCACATGGATCGCCGCCGGCACCTTGCCGCTCGCCCCCGACATGCGCCCGTCGGTGACCAGCGCCACATGCTGGCCGCGATCCTGCAGCACGCCGAGCACGGTGGTCAGCTTGTGCAACTCCGGCATGCCGTTGGCTTTCGGCCCCTGGAAGCGGATGACGGCGATGAAATCGCCGGTCAACGTGCCGGCCTTGAACGCCTCGTTGAGCCCTTGCTGGCTGTCGAAAACCTTTGCAGGCGCCTCGATGATGCGCCGTTCCGGTTTCACGGCGGAAGTCTTGATGACGGCGTGGCCGAGATTGCCTGACAGCATCTTCAGCCCGCCCGTCGGCTGGAACGCCTTCTTGAACGGCGCCAGCACCTTCTCGTCGCCGCTTTCGCGGGGCGAGGCCTCGCGCACCACGCCGCCATCGGCGCCGAGCTTGGCCTCGACCGCATAAGGCCGCAGCCCTTCGCCCCAAACCGTCTGGACGTCCTCGTGCAATATTCCCTCGTCGAGCAGTTCCCGGATCAGGAAGCCGAGCCCGCCGGCTGCGTGGAAATGGTTCACGTCGGCAAGGCCGTTCGGATAGACCCGCGCCAGCAGCGGCACGGCTTCCGAAAGGTCCGAAATGTCCTGCCACGTGATGGCGATGCCGGCCGCGGCCGCCATGGCGATCAGGTGGATGGTGTGATTGGTCGATCCGCCGGTGGCGTGCAGGCCGACGATGCCGTTGACGAACGAGCGCTCGTCGATCATCCGGCCGACCGGCGTGTAGGCGTTGCCGAGCGCGGTGATCGCCAGCGCCCGCTTCGTCGCCTCCCGGGTCAGCGCGTCGCGCAACGGCGTGCCGGGGTTGACGAAGGAGGCGCCCGGCGTGTGCAGGCCCATGATCTCCATCAGCATCTGGTTGGAGTTCGCCGTGCCGTAGAAGGTGCAGGTTCCCGGCCCGTGATAGGATTTGGACTCGGCCTCGAGCAGTTCGGCCCGTCCTGCCTTGCCTTCGGCATAGAGCTGGCGGACCTTGGCTTTCTCGTCATTGGGCAGGCCCGTCGTCATCGGCCCGGCCGGGATGAACACCGCCGGCAGATGGCCGAAGGTCAGCGCCGCGATCACCAGCCCCGGCACGATCTTGTCGCAAACGCCAAGATGGACGGCGGCGTCGAACATGTTGTGGGACAGGCCGATCGCCGCCGCCATGGCGATCACGTCGCGCGAGAACAGCGACAGCTCCATGCCGGGCTGGCCCTGGGTGACGCCGTCGCACATTGCCGGCACGCCGCCGGCGACCTGGGCAATGCCGCCGGCCTCGCGCGCCGCGTCCTTGATCAGTGCTGGAAATGTCTCGAAAGGCTGATGCGCCGACAGCATGTCGTTATAGGAGGTGATGATGCCAAGGTTCGGCACGCGGTCGCCGCCCAATGCCAGCTTTTCCGAAGGGCTGCACACGGCAAAGCCGTGGGCGAGATTGCCGCAGGACAGCACGGCCCGGTTGGCGGTGCGGCTCGATGCCTCGGCGATGCGGCCGAGATAGGCCTCGCGCCCCGGTCTGGAGCGTTGGCGGATGCGCTCGGTGATGGCTTCGATGTCTTGTCTCGCGGTCATGGCGTCGGTCCTTTCAGGCGAGGTCCCGCAAACACGGTCCGTGCGGGACCCCTCGGCAAGTTGAAATCAGGGTGCCCAGAAAACCTGTACGGGTCTCTCGGCTGCGTCGAGCACGGCGCGAATGGGCTTTCGGGTTTCCGATGCCATCGCGCTTTCGAATGCCATGCGCTTGTCCTCACCCTCGATGTGCAGCGCGACGAAGCCGGCCCTGACGATCCGCGCCAGCGACAGCGTCAGCCGCGGCTCGCCGGCGCTTGTCGCGTGAACCGGGAGCACGACCCTTTCCGACGACGGGTCGAGCAGTGTTTCCAGATTGTCGACGTCAGGAAAAAACGACGCGGTATGGCCATCGGTTCCCATGCCAAGCACGACCACATCGAGCGGCCAGGGCAGCGACCGCAACATCCTGCTATCGGCCTCCGACGTATTGCCGACGCTCTCTGCCTCTTGGTAGAGCGGCACGAAACGTGCGGCTGTGGCGGCGTGTTGCAGAAGATTGGCGGCGACCAGCCCGGCGTTGGAGCGCGGCGAGGAGACCGGCACGCAACGCTCGTCGACCAGCGTCACCGTGACCTTGTTCCAGGCGATCGGGATGCTCGAAAGCGATGCGAAAAATTTCGCCGGCGTCGTGCCGCCGGAAACGGCGAGCAATGCCGTGCCGCGCTCAGCGATCGCAGCGGTCAGGCGGCCTGCGACGTGGCCGGCAAGTGCAGCCGCCAGATCCTGGCGTTCGGCAAATGCGTGCCAGTTGTAGGCGTCGCTGTTCAATTGCTCTCGTGCCATGTCCGCCCGTCGCGTTCGATCAGCGCAATCGAGGCGGAGGGGCCCCATGTGCCGGCGGTATAGCCCTGCGCCTCCTGCCTGGCGCCTTCCCATGCGTCCTGGATCGGGTCGATCCATTTCCACGCCGCCTCGACCTCGTCGCGGCGCATGAACAGCGTCTGGTTGCCACGGATGACGTCCATGATCAGTCGCTCATAGGCGTCGGGGGCGCGGCCGTCGAAGGATTGCGCGAAGCTCATATCGAGCGGGATCTGGCGCAGCCGCATGCCGCCAGGCCCCGGATCCTTGATCATGATGAACTGCTTGACGCCTTCGTCGGGCTGCAGCCGGATGACCAGCTGGTTGGCCGAGATCGGCCCGGCACTGTCGCCGAAGATCGAATGCGGGATCGGCTTGAATTCGATGACGATCTCCGAAACGCGTGTCGCCAGCCGCTTGCCCGTCCTGAGGTAGAACGGCACGCCCGCCCAGCGCCAGTTGCCGATTTCGGCCTTGAGCGCAACGAAGGTCTCGGTGTTGCTGTTTTTGCCGAGCTCCTCGACATAGCCTTTCACCGGCCCGCCGGCCGAGGCCCCGGCACGGTATTGGCCGCGTACCGTGTGCTTGGGCGCTTCATTGCCGTTGATGCGTTTCAGCGCGCGCAGAACCTTCAGCTTTTCGTCGCGCACTGCGTCGGCGTCCATCGACGACGGCGCCTCCATGGCGACGAGGCAGAGAAGCTGCAGCATGTGGTTCTGCACCATGTCGCGCAACGCGCCCGCCTTGTCGTAATAGGTGACGCGGTCTTCGAGGCCGACGGTCTCGGCCACGGTGATCTGCACATGATCGACATTGGCGGAATTCCACAGCGGCTCGTAGAGCGCATTGGCAAAGCGCAACGCCATCAGGTTCTGCACCGTTTCCTTGCCGAGATAGTGATCGATGCGGAAAATCTGGCTTTCATGGAAATCGTCGCCGACCAAATCGTTGAGCTGGCGCGCCGAGGCGAGATCGCGCCCGATCGGCTTCTCCAGCACGATGCGCGAGTTCGGCGTGATCAGCCCGTTCTCTTTCAGCTTGTGCGAGATGTCGCCGAACAGCGCCGGCGCAACCGCCAGGTAGAAGGCGCGGATGCATTCGCTGTCGCCGATCGCCGTCTTCAATTTGTCGAAGCCCGCGCCGGTCGTCGCGTCAGCCGAGACGTAGGAAAGCCGGGCAAGGAACGTCTCCAATTCCGCGGCGTCGATATCGGCCGGTTTCACATGGTCGGAAATCGCCTGCCTGGCGAAAGCCTGGAATTCCTCGTCGGTCATTTTCGAGCGCGACGTGCCGATGATGCGCGTCGGTTCGGAAAACTGATGGCCGCGCTGGCGATGATAGAGTGACGGCAAAAGCTTGCGTTCCGACAGATCGCCGGTGCCGCCGAAGATGATGAAGTCGAAAGGGTCGACGGGAATGATCTGGCTGGTCATGGTCTGTCCGCTCTGACGCCGCTCGCTGGTGCACGCGTGGATATAATCTAATCGATTTAGATTTTCCAGTGACACGGCGTCACATCCCCGGGGCCAATCGGACGTGTGCCGATTGTTCTGAGGTGTGCCCTTGACACTGGCGCAACCCGGACGCTTGTCGGCGAGGTGGTTCCGGGAGGCCTTCGCAGATGCAGCATAGAGCGGGATCGAGGTGAAAGCCAAAGGAGAAATCGAGAGTATGTTGATCTTTCGGCGACCATTGCCGGAGGCTGCCGGAGCGGGGAGTCTTCAATCATGAGTGAGAAAGCCATGCGCCTGGAAAACAAAGTTGCCATCATCACCGGTGCCGCGTCAGGCTTCGGCGAGGGCATGGCCAAGCGTTTTGCCGAGGAGGGCGCCAAAATCGTTGTCGCCGACCTCAACGCCAAGGGCGCCGAACGCGTCGCCAACGAGATCGGCCGGGCGGCGATCTGGACCCAGACGGACGTCTCGACCCGTTCCGAGTTCGACGAGATGGTCTATGCCGCAAAGAGTGCCTTTGGCCGCATCGACATCATGGTCAACAATGCCGGCTACACCCATCGCAACGGCGATATGCTCGAGGTCGACGAGGCGACCTTCGATCTGATCACGGCCGTCAACATGAAGGCGATCTACCACGCCGCCCTGGCGGTCGTGCCGGTGATGGCCAGGCAAGGCGGCGGCGTCATCCTGACCACGGCCTCGACCGCCGGCATCAGGCCACGGCCCGGCCTCACCTGGTACAATGCGTCGAAGGGCTGGGCGATCACCGCGACCAAATCCATGGCGGTGGAACTCGCGCCGAAGAACATCCGCGTCAACTGCCTGTGCCCGGTCGCCGGCGAGACCGGCATGCTGGAAAAATTCATGGGCGCCGACACGCCCGAAATCCGCGAGAAATTCCGCGCGTCGATCCCACTTGGCCGGCTTTCGACGCCGCTCGACATAGCCAACGCGGCGCTATGGCTGGCGTCGGACGAGGCGGCCTTCGTCACTGGCGTGGCGCTGGAGGTCGACGGCGGACGGTGCATCTGAGCCGTTCGGCCCTCGCACCCGGGCGGCTGATTGGCAGCAGCCAAAATGAGCCGTGGGCAACGTCACGTCAAAGAATGGCCCGACCAATCCTAAAACGCGTCGCCTTTGAATGGGCTCATGCGACGCGCTTTTGCGCGACCTGCATCAGGCGCCGGTCTTGACGAAGCTCTTGTAGATCCAGCCGCGTTTGCCGTTGTAGACGATCTGGCACCATTTCTTGCAGCCCATCACCTGAACCGAGGTCTTGGCGGGAATGGTGACGATGGCGGCCGCACTGTTCTTCGGACCGGTGCGCATGGTGACGCCCCTGAGGATACGTCCTGCCGCGCTTGCTTGCTTGGCCTCGACTTTGGCCTGGGTGCCATCCTTCTGTGTCGCGGCCGGCAGCGGCTTCGGGGTCGAGATGGCGGCGGTTGGCGCACCGTCCGTCGCCGCCTTGGCGGGAGCAGCGACTTTGGCAATCAATGCTGCCACTTTGGTTTTCGCTGCCGGATCGGCGAATGCCGCCGCGGTGGACGGCTTGTCTGCTTTTTCAGCCTGGCCCGCCGTCTGGCCGCCCGCCGTCTGGCCGCCCCCCGTTTGGCCGGATGTGGTCTTCGGTCCCGATCCTGTCCAGCGGGGATCATTGGGCGCCAGCGCCGCTATCTCGGCCTTCGCTGCAACTACCGCCGACGAAATCGCATCGGTCTTGCTCGCAGCCTGCTGCGCCGCTTCTATCCTCGCGGCCGCGGCCGCGGCCGGCACGATCCGTGTCGTTTTCACCGGAATGCTGGAAACGATCTGCTCGGGACTGGCGACCGCTTGTCTCTCAGTGGCCGGCAATGCCAGCCATAGCGCCATCGCTGCCACGCCAAGCAGCGCTGCTGTACCAAACGCGGCGATGACCAGATGCAGGTTCGACCGGATTTGCCGCCAGAACCTGGGCTGCATGTCGTAGCCAAACTGCATCGCAAAGCGCCGTCGTTCCGGCGCGCCGAAACTGAAGGGCTCTCTCACTCTTACAACCTCCATTTGCGGGCCAACGTTCTTACGACCTGTGCCGGGAAACCGGCATCTGGTCGGCATCGGTCCCAATCCAACGCGGGCAGGCCCGCAAAATCCCCCTTCGACTGCCCAGAACCGGCATCCTTTGCCGGCGATTGTGGCATCACTGCGCCCTTGCCGGGCGGATTCTGCACCTTTGCGATCGATTCTGCAACTTGCAAGGGATTTTGCAACCTGTGGTTATATGCGGTCCCTCAAGGCATACCAGTTGAGTGCAAGAAACAGCAGAGGCGCGCGCAAGCGCCGGCCACCGGGAAAGGCCGGGATGTTCAGGTCCTCGATCAGCCTCAGCCGGTCCCGGTTGCCGGCGACGGTTTCGGCATAGAGCTTGCCGAAAAAGTTCGACAGCATGACGCCGTGGCCGGAATAGCCGCCGACCGAGATCACATTGGGCATCACCTCCCGCACGAACGGTTTTCTCGGCATCGTGATGCCGACATAGCCGCCCCAGCCATGAGTGATCTCGACATCGCTGAGGTCAGGGTAAAGCTCGGCGATCTGCCGGCGGATGTGGACATGGATGTCTTTCGGATCGTTGACCGCGTAGATCTCGCGCCCGCCGAAAAGCAGACGCCCATCCGTCGATTTGCGGAAGTAGCGCACGACGAAGCGGGAATCGTCGACCGCCTCACCGCCCGGCAACACGTTTGAATCCGCAAGCGGCACCGTCGCGCCGATGAAGGAGCCGATCGGCATGATATGCGCGGCACTGATCGGCTCGAGCGTGCCGCCATGGGCGTTGACGCCGATCAGACATTTCTCGGCTGATATGGTGCCTTTCGGCGTCGTGACCCTGACCTTGCCGCCAACGGACGCGGTGGCGGTCGCCGGCGTCTGCTCGAACAGCAGCGCGCCCGCCTGCGCCGCCACGTTTGCCGTGCCGATCACCAGCTTCAGCGGATGGATGTGCCCGGTGCCGGTGTCGCGGGTGCCGCCGAAATAGCGCGCCGAGCCCAACCGCTCCGCCGTCTCCCTGGCGTCCATGAAGCTGATGTGTGGATAGCCGAAGCGGTTCGCCATGATCTCGGCATGCGCCTTGTAGTCATCGACATAGCGCTGCTTGTGCGCCACCGACATCTGGCCGGGCATGTAGTCGATCTCGATCTTGTTGACGGCGGCGAATTCGAGGAGATGCGCCTTGGCTTCTTCGGCGAGGTCGAACAGCGCCTTGGCCCGGGAAAAGCCATATTCCGCTTCGAGTTCCTCGGCCCAGGCGCGCTGACCGGTGCCGAGTTGGCCGCCATTGCGGCCCGATGCGCCGTCGCCGAAACGGTGTGCTTCGACCAGCACGACATTGCTGCCGGCCCTGGCGAGGTGCACCGCCGCCGACAGGCCGGTAAAACCGCCGCCAACGACTACGACGTCGCACCTCAGGTCACCGTCGAGCGCCTTGTATTCGGGCCGCGGCCCGGCCGTGTCCTCATACCAGGAGCGGCCGGGGGAGATTGGGGATTGGTAGGGCATGATGCTCGGAGTAGGGGAGTAGGGGAGTAGGGCAGTAGGGCAGTAGGGCAGTAGGGCAGTAGGGCAGTAGGGCAGTAGGGCAGTAGGAGCTATTCAGGTGACAATTTGCGGATCAGAAGGCGCAGTAGCGTCCCTACGCTCTCGCTGCGATTCATCAAAGATTCGACCGCCTCGTGCGAGGCGATTCCGACACGGTGCGCAATCATAAGATGCGTCTCCAATTCTTTGAGTGATCCTTGGGCGATCCTGAGAAATTGCTGATAGGAAGCTCGACTCTCTCGGCCGTAACCCTCAGCGATGTTGGCAGGCACTGAGGTAGCTGCCCGACGCACCTGACCTGTCATTCCATAGGTCTCGTCTTTCGGCCAAGCTCGTGTCACTTCATAGATGGATACTGCCAGGTCCATTGCCTGCTGCCAGACGATCAGATCCCTGTAGGACTCGATTTTCGCCATTACGTGCCGCCCCCTACTGCCGTACTGCCCTACTCCCCTAAACATTCAACAACAGATACTCCCGCTCCCACGGGCTGATCACTTCCATGAAGGTCTCGAATTCCGCCCGCTTGATCGCCGCATAGGTGGCGGCGAACGACTTGCCGAGCAGCGCGCAGAGTTCCTCGTCGGCTTCGAACAGGTCGACCGCCTCGAGCAGGCTGCGCGGCAGGTCGATCTCGGCCGCGTTGGCGGTGGTGAGAACCGGCGGTTCGGCCTTGATCTTGTTGGTCATGCCGATCAGCCCGCAGGCGAGCGATGCGGCCATCGCCAGATAGGGATTGGCGTCGGAGGAGGGGATGCGGTTCTCGACGCGCCTGGCTGCCGGGTCGGAGCGCGGGACGCGGAAGGCGGTCGTGCGGTTGTCGTAGCCCCACTTGTTGTTGACCGGAGCGGAAGCCGACTGCGTCAGCCGGCGATAGGAATTGACGTAAGGCGCAAACATCACCAGCGCGTTCGGCACATGTTTCTGCATGCCGCCGAGGAAATGGAAAAAAGCTTCGGTTTCCGAGCCGTCCTCGGCAGAAAAGACGTTCCTGCCGGTCTTCTTGTCGAGGATCGATTGGTGGATATGCATGGCCGACCCGGGCTGCCCCTGGATCGGCTTGGCCATGAAGGTGGCATAGATCTCATGCTTCAGCGCCGCCTCGCGGATGGTGCGCTTGAACATGAACACCTGGTCGGCCAGTTCGATCGGATCGCCGTGGCGCAGATTGATCTCGAGCTGGCCGGCGCCTTCCTCGTGGATCAGCGTGTCGATCTCCAGGCCCTGGCTTTCGGAGAAATGGTAGATGTCGTCGATCAGTTCGTCGAACTCGTTGACGCCGGCGATTGAATAGCCGGCGCCACCGCCGATCGCCCGTCCCGAACGCCCGACCGGCGGGGTCAGCGGGTAGTCCGGATCGGGATTCTTGCGCACCAGGTAGAACTCGATCTCGGGCGCCACCACCGGCTTCAGCCCGCGCTTGTGGTAAGCGGCAAGCACACGCTTCAGCACGTTGCGCGGCGTGAACTCGACCGAGCGGCCGTCCTGGTGGACGAGGTCGCAGATGACCGCCGCCGTCGGGTCCTCTTCCCACGGCACCACGGTCAGCGTCGAAAGGTCCGGCATCAGCTTGAGGTCGCCGTCGTCTTCCGGATAGTTGAAGCCGTTGCCGTTCTCGGGGTAGCCGCCGGAGATCGTCGTCATGAACACCGCCGAAGGCAGCGCCAGCGAGGTGTTGGAGGTGAATTTCTTCGACGGCATCATCTTGCCGCGCGCAACACCGGCCTGGTCGGGGGTGATGCATTCGATATCCTCGATGCCGCGCCACGCCAGCCAGGCGCCGACTTCCTTCCAGTTTTTCACACCACGTTGATTTTTCACGAAGGCAGGCGTGCGGATACGTCCTCCGCGGCTCGACGGACGGACTTCCTTTTTTGCAGGCGGCATCATTCACCAGATTGGGTTGCGGATTTGGGAGTATAGCCGGGGCCGGTGATGGAAGGGAAGGGGAGCCGACCCTGCCTTCGCCCGCCAGTTGAAAATTGCTCCAGGCAGCTTAGGTTCGACGCAAGTTCAATGACCTCGCTTGAAGACGTCGCATGCGGAAAAATCATGAATTGACCACGATCGGCTTTGATGCCGACGACACGCTCTGGCAGAACGAGCAGTTCTTCCGCATCACCGAAAAGCGCTTTGCCGCGCTGCTCGCCGATCATGCCGAGGAGGAGCACATCTCGGCAAGATTGCTGGAAGCCGAGAAGCGCAACCTCGCCGTTTACGGCTTCGGCATCAAGGGGTTTACCCTGTCGATGATCGAAACGGCGATCGAGATTACCGAGGGCCGCGCGCCGGCCTCGGTTATCGCCGAAATTCTCGCCGCGGGCCGTGAGATGCTTGGCCATCCGATCGAGGCGCTGCCTCATGCGCGCGAAACCGTCGAAAAACTGGCGGATGCGTATCGCCTGGTGCTGATCACCAAGGGCGACCTTTTCGATCAGGAACGCAAGCTGGCGCAATCGGGCCTCGGTGATCTGTTCGATGCCGTCGAGATCGTCAGCGACAAGAGCCCTGCTACTTATGTCAGCATCTTCAGCCGCCACGGTGATGGCGCCGAAAAAAGCATGATGGTCGGCAATTCGCTCAAGTCGGACGTGGTGCCGGCCATCGAGGCCGGCAGTTGGGGCATCCACGTGCCGCATGAACTGACCTGGGCGCTGGAACATGTCGAGCCGCCGGTCACCGCGCCTCGCTTCCGCCAGATAGCCGATCTCTCGGAATTGCCCCGGCTGGTCGAAAGCATCGGGAAAGCCGGCTGATCGCATGTCTCGGCGTCGGACCGGACGTGCGCGGCAGGCGTATCGATACCGGACATTGCGCGTCGCCATCCTTGTTGTCGGCTCCGCCAAAGAGCCGCGCTGTCGCTGACCCTCCGTCCGCGGCCCTCCATCGCGCGGCTCTTGTACAATCGATGCCGTAAAATCGTTTTCACTTGCAAATCAGTCGCAATTGCAGAATATGCGACAAGCGCGGCGTCACAGCGCCCGCGGGCATGCGAGTAATCGCGACAGGAGATTTTGATGATCGAGAGATACGGGCGATGGGTTGCCGTCGGGTTGATGGCTGCGGTTTTCGCTGCGGCAGTGGCTTCAAGCCCAGCGAAAGCGCAGGAAAAATTCAAGGCCGTGACGACCTTCACCGTCATCGCCGACATGGCGAAGAACGTGGCGGGCGACGCAGCAGTCGTGGAATCGATCACCAAACCGGGGGCGGAGATCCACAATTACGCGCCGACGCCGGGCGACATTCAGCGGGCGCAGGGCGCAAAGCTCATTCTGTGGAACGGGCTCAACCTCGAACTCTGGTTCGAAAAATTCTTCCAGAACCTCAGTGACGTGCCCGGCGCCATCGTCTCCGAGGGCGTCCAACCGATGAGCATCGACGAGGGACCCTATACCGGAAAACCGAATCCGCATGCCTGGATGTCGCCGACAAACGCGCTGATCTACGTCGACAACATCCGCGACGCCTTCGTCGAGCACGATCCGGCGCATGCCGAGACCTACAAGGCCAATGCAGAAGCCTATAAGGCAAAGATAGAGGCGTCCGTCGCGCCGATCCGCGATAAGCTTGCCTCGATCCCGCAGGACAGGCGCTGGCTGGTGTCGAGCGAAGGCGCTTTCTCGTACCTCGCACGCGATTTCGCGCTGAAGGAGCTTTATTTGTGGCCGATCAACGCTGACCAGCAAGGCACCCCGCAGCAGGTTCGCAAGGTGATCGACGCCGTCAGGGACAACAAGATCGTCGCCGTCTTCAGCGAAAGCACGGTGTCGGACAAGCCGGCCCGGCAGGTCGCGCGCGAGACGGGGGTCCATTACGGCGGCGTGCTCTACGTCGATTCCCTCAGCGAGGCGGACGGCCCGGTGCCGACCTATATCGACCTGCTGCGTGTGACATCGGATACAATTCAGAAAGGCCTCGCCGCAGGGCTGTCGCAATGAACGAAGCCGTTCCGCCTCTTGCCGCCGCGTCCGAGGATGCGGGAGGCGGTCTCGCCGTGCGCGGCGCGACCGTCACCTACCGCAACGGCCTCACGGCGCTGCGCGATGCGAGCTTTGAAATTCCGACAGGCACGATCACGGCACTTGTCGGTGTCAACGGCTCGGGCAAGTCGACGCTGTTCAAAGCCATCATGGGCTTCGTGCGGCTGGCAAAGGGAGAGATTCTTGTTCTCGGACGGCCGGCCGCGGCCGCGCTGAGGAAGAACGTCGTCGCCTATGTGCCGCAGGCCGAGGAGGTCGACTGGGACTTTCCAGTACTGGTCGAGGACGTCGTCATGATGGGGCGTTACGGCCATATGGGCATGATGCGCATTCCGAAGGCCGCTGATCGCGAGGCGGTTACATCAGCGCTTGCGCGTGTCGGCATGAGCGATTTCCGCAAGCGCCAGATCGGCGAGCTTTCGGGCGGGCAGAAGAAGCGCGTCTTTCTCGCTCGGGCGCTGGCGCAGGACGGGCGCGTCATCCTGCTCGACGAGCCCTTCACCGGCGTCGACGTCAGGACCGAGGACGCTATCATCGAACTGCTGCGCGCGCTCCGGGACGAAGGCCGGGTGATGCTGGTCTCGACGCATAATCTGGGTAGCGTGCCGGAGTTCTGCGACCGTGCCGTGCTGCTCCGGAACACGGTCCTTGCCTACGGGCCGACAGGCCAGACCTTCACGCAGGCGAACCTGGAAAAGGCTTTCGGCGGCGTCTTGCGTCATTTCGTGCTGGGCGGCGCCGGGCTGCATGAGGATGACGACAGGCGCCGCCTTGCCGTCATCACCGACGACGAGCGGCCACTGGTCTTCTACGGAGAGAACGGCGCCATGCAGCACAAGATGCGGGAACCGGACGAATGAGTGTCCTGCTCGAGCCGTTCGGCTACGAATATATGCTCAATGCGATGTGGGTGTCCGCCCTGGTCGGCGGTGTCTGCGCCTTCCTGTCCTGCTATCTGATGCTGAAAGGCTGGTCGCTGATCGGTGACGCGCTCTCGCATTCGATCGTGCCGGGCGTCGCCGGCGCCTATATGCTGGGCCTTCCCTTCTCGATCGGCGCCTTCTTCTCCGGCGGGCTCGCCGCCGCGGCGATGCTCTTCCTCAACCAGCGCACCAAGCTGAAGGAAGACGCCATCATCGGCCTGATCTTCTCCTCCTTCTTCGGCCTCGGCTTGTTCATGGTGTCGCTGTCGCCGACCTCGGTGAATATCCAGACGATCGTGCTCGGCAACATTCTGGCCATCACTCCGGAAGACACGCTTCAGCTCGCCATCATAGGCTTCGTCTCGCTCGCCGTTCTGCTGGTGAAATGGAAGGATCTGATGGTGGTCTTCTTCGACGAGAGCCATGCCCGCTCGATCGGCCTCAACCCGAGCGCGCTCAAG
Organism: Mesorhizobium sp. WSM4847; assembly: GCF_055811335.1. NCBI lineage: Bacteria > Pseudomonadati > Pseudomonadota > Alphaproteobacteria > Hyphomicrobiales > Phyllobacteriaceae > Mesorhizobium > Mesorhizobium sp. WSM4847. The sequence continues at coordinate 62,218 of NZ_JBVVPY010000022.1, forward strand.
ATCATGTTCTTCATGCTGCTATCGGCCTCCACGGTCGCCGCGCTTCAGACCGTCGGCGCCTTCCTGGTCATCTGCATGGTGGTGACCCCCGGCGCGACCGCCTATCTTCTGACGGACCGGTTTCCGCGCCTGCTCGTCATCGCGGTCGTCATCGGCGCGGCGACGAGTTTCACCGGCGCCTATGTCAGTTATTTCCTCGACGGCGCCACCGGCGGCATCATCGTCGTGCTGCAGACGCTGATCTTTCTCGCCGCCTTCTTCTTCGCTCCCAAGCATGGAATGCTGGCAGCCCGCCGCCGCTCGGCGCGGGCCTTGGAGGCCAGCCTGTGAGCGTCCTCGATACACTGCTTGCTCCCTTCCAGTTCGGCTTCATGGTCAATGCGCTGATTGCTTCGGTTCTGGTCGCCGTGCCGACGGCGCTGCTCTCCTGCTTTCTCGTTCTCAAGGGCTGGTCGCTGATGGGCGACGCCATCAGCCACGCCGTCTTTCCCGGCGTGGTCATCGCTTACATCCTCGGATTCCCCTATTCGATCGGCGCCTTCGCCGCCGGGATGGTCTGCGCTCTCGCCACCGGCTTCCTCAAGGACAACAGCCGCATCAAGCAGGACACGGTCATGGGCATCGTCTTCTCCGGCATGTTCGGCCTCGGCCTGGTGCTCTACGTAAAAATCCAGTCCGACGTGCATCTCGACCACATATTGTTCGGCGACGTTCTGGGCATCGGCCTGCGCGACATCGTCGAAACGGGGCTCATTGCTGCGATCACGGCCGGCATCATCGGCATCAAATGGCGCGACTTCCTGCTGCACGCCTTCGACCCGGCTCAGGCGCGCGCGGTCGGTCTTCGGGTCAACCTGCTCCATTACGGCCTGCTTTGCCTGATCTCGCTCACCATCGTCGGCGCGCTGAAGGCGGTCGGCATCATCATGGCCATCGCCATGCTGATCGCGCCGGGCGCCATCGCCTTCCTGCTGACAAGGAAGTTCAGCGCCATGCTGATCCTGTCGGTGGCGATCGCGGTCGCCGCATCGTTTCTCGGCGTCTATCTGTCCTTCTTCATCGACAGCGCACCGGCGCCGACCATCGTTCTCATGCTGTCTGCCGCCTTCATTGCTGCCTTCGTCGTCACCACACTCAAGGCGGGCCGAATGGAGCTCGGCGAGGAGGGCTAGAAACTGGCGGTCATTCTCTGGTTTGACGAGAGCGACGCTGTTTCTGGATCGGCTTCACGTAGATCTCCAGTCTGTGGCTGATGATCGTGAATCCGTGCTGTCGAGCGATTTCCTCCTGGAGCCGCTCGATCTCCGCCGACTGGAACTCGGTGACATCTCCCGTCTCGATGTTGATGAGATGATCGTGATGCTCGCGGGGGACGGTTTCGTATCTGGCGCGCCGATCGCCAAAGGTGTGCCGCTCCAGAATGCCCTTTTCGCGCAGAAGGCTGACGGTGCGATAGACAGTGGCGAGCGCGATCGTCGGCTCGATGGCGACAACACGGCGATGGAGTTCCACCACATCCGGATGGTCGCTGGATTCGGATAGAACGCGCATGATGACGCGGCGCGGACCGGTGATGCGCAGTCCGAGTTCCCTGCAAAGCGCGGCGATGGTCTGTTCTGAGGACATGTCATGATCCGCCAATATCGACAGCCATGTCGCGAAGTCGGAACATGCCTGCGGATTTGTTCGAAGGTGCTATCCCAGATGCGTCGCAATTGCAAAAGGACATCGGACTGGGTTCGCTGTCAGGCGGTCACACACTGACACAAGATATCCAGATCCGATCGCAAGAAGCGAGGAAGGGAGCCGGATAGCACGCCGGCTAGCTGCGTCCGAGCCCGATCAAATGGTCGATCACCGGCTGCAGCCGTTCGGTCGTGATCGGCTTGACGACCACCGCATCGACGACGCTCGACAGGCCGAGGCTCTCCGGTGTGCCGCTTTTGGTCGAGAGCAGGATCACCGAGGGACGCGATCTGCCCGAGATGCGTCGAAGCGCGTCGATACGCGACATCAGTGCGTCGCAATCCTTGTTGTCGGCTCCGCCATCGAGAACGACAGCTCCGGGAATGAGCGAGCGCAGCGTCGTTGCTGCCGTTTCGGGCGATTCCGAGATCGGTTTGAGCCCGGACCGTTCGACGATTTTGGACACCACCACCCGGTTGACCGGCGATTTTCCGACGACGAGCACGCGGGTGAAGTCGGTGAGCATTTCGGGGTCCACATTCCGGCTCATCAAACTCAGCTGGTCCACAGTGCGAATCAAGGGGTGCATGAGCAGGGCGGGCACTCGTTGGTTTCAATGCAGGGTTGTACCTTGGGAACAATTGCCGTGAGATCGCTGCCTATGTCAAGCTGAAATGACCGGCGTCGAGAACATCGCAAGAAAGCTTAAAATTTAAAGCAAGTTCTTTTCTTGCCGTGCATGCAAACTGGTTGTGCAAGTGCAAATCACCTGCGCAGAGAACTGCGCAGGTGATGCCGGATCCGCCAGCAGGATTTCGTCGGATTTCGATCAGCCGACGCTCCGCTGCGTGACGATGACCGGGATCAGCAGGTCGCCCCAGTTGCCGTCGCCGCCATGGTGTCGTGCCGAGCGCACGAGTTCTACCGACACACCGGCCTCGACCGCCTTCATCACCGACTGGTTGAGCCTGTGCAGGTCGTTGGCCAGCATGCGGATGGTCGCCTGCTGGTCGACGGTCATGGTGGTGGCCTGTTCTTCGGCCCGTTCCTTGACGCGGCTTATCGATGCCATTGGTCTTCTCCTTGCGTATTTTTTACCCCTTTTGGGGCGTTGCCTCTATTTTGTTGCGTTCGTGCTATTCCGCCGCCGGTTTGAACTGGGCGTGCTCGGTCGATTCATGCATGGCCGTGGTCGAAGACCGGCCACCGGTGATCGCCATCGACACGGCGTCGAAATAGCCGGTGCCGACTTCGCGCTGGTGCTTGGTCGCGGTGTAGCCGTGGGCTTCCGCCGCGAATTCAGCCTCCTGCAGTTCGGAATAAGCCGCCATCTGACGCGCCTTGTAGCCGCGGGCGAGTTCGAACATGCCGAAATTGAGCTGGTGAAAACCGGCCAGCGTGATGAACTGGAACTTGTAGCCCATGGCGCCGAGTTCGTTCTGGAACCTGGCGATGGTGGCATCGTCGAGGTTCTTCTTCCAGTTGAACGACGGCGAGCAATTATAGGCGAGAAGCTTGCCAGGATGGTGCCTGTGCACGCCCTCGGCGAACTTTTTGGCCTGCGCCAGATCGGGCTTGGAGGTTTCGCACCAGATCAGGTCGGCGTGGGGCGCGTAGGCGACGGCCCGTGCGATGCAGGGCTCGATGCCGTTCCTGACTTGATAGAAGCCCTCCACCGTACGGCCGGCGCCATAGTCGACGAAGGGCTGGTCGCGCTCGTCGATGTCGGAGGTGAGCAGCTTTGCCGCTTCCGCGTCGGTGCGCGCGACGACCAGCGTCGGCGTGCCCATGACGTCGGCGGCAAGCCGCGCGGCGTTGAGGTTGCGGATGTGTGCGGCGGTCGGGATCAGCACCTTGCCGCCGAGATGGCCGCACTTCTTCTCCGACGCCAGTTGGTCCTCGTAGTGGACGCCGGCGGCACCCGCCTCGATGAAGGCCTTCATGATCTCGAAGGCGTTGAGCGGTCCGCCGAAGCCGGCTTCCGCATCGGCGACAACAGGCGCGAACCAGGTGTCGACCGAAAGCCCCTTGCCTTCGGAGGTCTCGATCTGGTCGGCGCGCTGCAGGGTGCGGTTGATGCGCTTGACCAGTTCGGGCGCCGCATTGGCGGGATAAAGCGACTGGTCCGGATACATGGCGGATGCGGTGTTGGCGTCGGCCGCGACCTGCCATCCGGACAGGTAGATCGCCTTCAGCCCGGCCCGGACCTGCTGCATCGCCTGGTTGCCCGACATGGCGCCAAGCGCGTTGACGAAGTCTTCTTCGTGGACGAGCTTCCAGAGCCGGTTGGCGCCCATTTCGGCGAGGCTCTGCCGGATCTGGACCGAACCGCGCAGCCGCTTCACATCGTCCGGCGAGTAGGGCCGCTCGATGCCGTCGAAGCGGCCTTCCGGCGCCGAGGGGACGAGGTTGTAAAAATCAGTCATTGGTCGCTCCGACAGATCGTTGTTGGGATAGAAACGCCGCCTCATGAAAATTTCTGCGCCGTTTTGGTATGACAGCATTTACATTTTGGCGCGGGCCAGGCGAGGAAAACCAGAGGATTGGCTGGAAAATAAGGGAAAACCTGTGTTGCGTTTGACAGTCAGGCGCTGTAAGTCTGTCATGATTGTAAAAGGCCGGCATGGCAGCGCCGCGCGGGAGTCATGTAAATTCTGTCAAGGACAGCCGAGTGGCCGATCAAAAGATCTTCGCCGGGCCGCGCATCCGCCGCATCCGCAGCGCCAAGGGCCTGACCCAGACGGCGATGGCCGAAGGTCTTGGCATCTCGCCGTCCTACCTCAATCTCATCGAGCGCAACCAGCGGCCGCTGACGGTTCAGCTGATCCTCAAGCTGGCATCTGTCTACAAGGTCGACCCGCATGAATTGCAGGGCGAGGCGAGGGGGTCGGTCACCGCCTTGAAGGAAGTGTTTTCAGATCCGCTGCTGGTCGGCGAATTGCCTGGCGACCAGGAGCTGATCGAGCTTGCCGAGGCGGCGCCCAACGCTTCCGCCGCGGTGATAAAACTGTTTCGCGCTTATCGCGAGCAGGCCGAGCGCCTTTCCGACCTCAACGAACTCCTGGCGCGTGAGGGCAAAGCGACGGCGCTGTCCGGCGCCCGCCTGCCGATCGACGAGGTGCACGAGATTTTCGAGCGCCGTCCGAACCATTTTGCCGCGCTGGAAGAGGAGGCCGAGGCATTCATTTCGGTGCTCGATCCCGGCGACGACCTGCTCGCTGCGCTGAAGGCCTGGCTGAAGCGCGAATACGGCATCGTCGTCAAGGTGCTGCCGGTCGCCACCATGCCGAACTGGCGCCGCCGCTACGACCGCCATTCGCAGCGTCTGTTCCTGTCCGAGCGCCTGTCGCCGTTCGACCAGTTGCGCGAGGTGGCGATGGAGGCCTGCCTGATCCGCATGACGGTCGCCGTGGCAAGCGAGATCCAGGCGCTGAAGCTGACCACGGATGAGGCCCGCCGGCTCGCCCGCTTCGAGCTTGGCCGCTACGCTGCCCACGCGCTGATGATGCCCTATCAATCCTTTCACGCAGCCGCCACACGCGCGCGTTACGACATCGACGTGCTGCGCTCGCGCTTCGGCGTCTCCTTCGAGCAGGCGGCGAACCGGTTGACCACGCTGCAGCGGCCGGGCACGCCGGGCGTGCCCTTCTTCATGCTCGAGGTCGACAACGCCGGCAACCGCTTCCGCAAGGCTGGCAGCCAGGGTTTTCCGCAGAGCCGCTTCGGCGGCGGCTGTCCAAAGCTTCCCGTGCATGCCGCCTTTACCCAGCCCGGCCAGATCTTCGTCGAGGCGGTGGAAATGCCCGACGGCGCCGAATTCCTCTGCGTCGCCCGCACGCTCGAGGGGCCGCAAGGCTCGTTTGCGGAGCGCCCGCGCCGTACCGCACTTCTGCTCGGCTGCGACATCGGCTTTCGTGACGAGATCGTCTACGGCGCGGCACTGCCGGGGCCGGCTGCCGCTGCGGCCGGAAAAGCCGGACAGGGCACAAGTCCGGCCACGCCGGTTGGCCCGGCTTGCCGGCTGTGCGAACGCATCGGCTGCCTCGCGCGCGCCGAGCCGCCGGTGACGCGCCCGCTCGGCCTCGACGAGATGGTGACCGGACTAAGCGCCTTCGATTTCCAGTGAGGTCCCGGCAGGCGACTGCCGTCTTTGCCACAACCATCGCTGCCCGGTGGACCACGCTCCGCCGCTGCCTTTGCGCTAGGCGAATGTGGCACGTTTCTGTCGTCCGCTGTGCATCGTGTTGCCTCGAAATCGCCGACAGTCGCAATCATGAGCGATATATCATCATCACCGTTAGCCGTTTCGCCTGTCGTCTCGCCGCGTGACGAGCGTGTCGGCTTCCTGCTGATTTTCCTGTCGGCGCTGATGTGGAGTTTCGGTGGCGCCATCGCCCGTTTCATCGACGCCGGAGACAGCTGGACGGTGGTGTTCTGGCGCTCGGTCTGGGCCGCCGCCTTCCTGATCTGCTTCATGGTCTGGCGCGACGGCTGGCACGGCACGGTGAGGTTGTTCCGCGGCATGGGCCTGCCCGGCCTTGCCGTGGCGTTCTGCTTCGCCACCGCATCGACCTCATTCGTCGTGGCGCTTGCCTACACCACTGTCGCCAACATCCTTTTGATGCAGGCCGGCGTGCCGCTCCTGGCGGCGCTGTTTGCCTGGGTGCTGTTTCGCGAACGGGTGGCGTTGGCGACCTGGGTGGCGATTGCCGCCGTCATTGCCGGCGTTGCCATCATGGTATCGGAATCGCTCGATGGCGCGGTGTCGCCCATGGGTGACGGCCTGGCGCTGCTTATCGCCGTGATGTTTTCGATCGCCACGGTCATCACGCGACGCTTTGCCCATGTGCGCATGACGCCGGCGACCTGCCTCGGCACGATGATTGCCGCCGCATTCGCGGCGTCGCAGGCATCGCAATTCGGCGTTTCCAGCAGCGACATGGGTTTCCTGTTTGCATTCGGCGTGGTCAATCTCGGTCTCGGCCTTGCCTTTTTCGCCACCGGCGCCCGGCTCGTTCCGGCTGCTGTCGCAGCACTGCTCGGCACTTTCGAGCCGATCCTCGGCCCGATCTGGGTCTGGCTCATCCATTCCGAGGTGCCGTCGGGACGCACCATCCTTGGCGGCACGGTCGTGGTCACGGCGCTGCTGGTCCATATCGGGCTCGAATTCAAGCGTCAGGCGCGACCCGTGCGGCCGGGTGTCACCGGCATGCCGTCGCCTAATTGATGCAGCGCACGCGCCAAAGCGAGATGAGCCATTGACAATGGCGCGGCCGCGCGGGCAGGCTGCAAATACGGCAACAACAAGACAGGCTCATCTTGCCAAGTCTCCCCTCCGGCCCGACCGAGACCGGACAACATCGTCGTATCCCTGCCCGCGCCGTGGCGAGAGCCTTTGACGGCGCCGGCATGCCACCTGGATCACGACAAAGGAACCGGGGGCTCGGCCGTTGCGCATCGAACTGCTGTCGCGTTGGCGGTTCGCGCTTGTCGCTTGTCGGAAAGCTCAATAATCTGAAGCAAACGCCCAGCCGCGCAGCCCCGCGACGTGCTGGCGATGGAACACTCATCAAAGGAGAGACGCATGATCCGCAAAGCATTCTGGCTTTCGGCGACCTCGGCATTTCTGGCGCTTTTCACCCTCGGCGCTCCTGCCCAGGACCGCGTCGTCAACGTCTATAACTGGTCGGATTACATCGACAGCTCGATCATCGAAGACTTCACCAAGGAAACGGGCATCAAGGTCACCTACGACACGTTCGATTCCAACGAGCTGCTTGAGACGAAACTGCTTGCCGGCGGCAGCGGCTACGACGTTGTCGTGCCGACCGCCAATTTCCTCGCACGCCAGATCCAGGCAGGGGTGTTCCAGAAGCTCGACAAGTCGAAGCTGCCCAACATTTCCAACATGTGGGACGTCGTTTCGGAGCGCACGACCAAGTACGATCCCGGCAACGAATATTCGATCAACTACATGTGGGGCACGGTCGGCCTCGGCTATAACGTCAAGAAAGCGCAGGAAGCGCTCGGCACCGACAAGATCGACAGCTGGGACGTGTTCTTCAACCCGGAAAAGCTGGCCAAGCTGAAGGATTGCGGCGTCTATGTCCTCGATTCTCCGAGCGACATCCTGCCGAACGCGTTCAAATATCTGGGCATCGATCCTGAGACCACGTCGCTGGACGATTTCGCCAAGGCCGAAGAAGTGATGCTGAAGATCAGGCCTTACATCCGCAAGTTCCACTCGTCGGAATATATCAACGCGCTGGCCAATGGCGACATCTGCCTGGCCGTCGGCTGGTCGGGCGACGTGTTCCAGGCGCGCGACCGTGCGACGGAAGCAAACCAGGGCGTTGAGATCGCCTATTCCGTGCCGAAGGAAGGCGCCGAAATGTGGTTCGACCAGATGGCGATCCCGGCCGACGCGCCGCATCTCGCCGAAGCTCATGAATTCCTGAACTACATAATGAAGCCGGAAGTCATCGCCAAGGCGAGCAACTACGTCTTCTACGCCAACGGCAACAAGGCGTCGCAGCAGTTCATCAACAAGGAGATACTTGAGGATCCGGCGATCTACCCGGACGAGGCGACGCTGGCGAAGTTGTTCACCATCGCTCCCTACGATTCCAAGACCCAGCGCGTCGTCACCCGCACCTGGACCAGGATCGTCACCGGGCAGTAAGCGACATCAACGACCCCGGCAGGTGCTGCCGGGGTCAAGTCCTTTTGGGGATAGAACGCAGGACGGAGTGGACATGAAATCGCTTGGCAGCATCCGCAGGGATTTCGCGCCGTGGAACGATCCTAACGCCAAGCCATATATCCAGTTCGACAAAGTGACCAAGAAGTTTGGTGACTTCACCGCCGTCAACAATTTGTCGCTGACGATCTTCGAGCGCGAGTTCTTTGCCCTGCTCGGAGCGTCGGGCTGTGGAAAATCGACGCTTTTGCGGATGCTCGCCGGCTTCGAGGAGCCGACCGCCGGCCGCATCCTGCTTGACGGCCAGGATCTGCACGGCATCCCGCCGTACCGGCGGCCGGTCAACATGATGTTCCAGTCCTATGCGCTGTTCCCGCATATGACGGTCGAAAACAACATCGCCTTCGGCCTCAAGCAGGACGGCATGCCGAAGCCCGGGATCGCGGCGCGCGTTGGAGAGATGCTGAAGCTGGTCAAGCTCGAGCAGTTCGCCAAGCGCAAGCCGCACCAATTGTCCGGCGGCCAGCGCCAGCGCGTCGCGCTTGCCCGTTCGGTCGCCAAGCGGCCGAAAGTGCTGCTGCTCGACGAGCCGCTGGGCGCGCTGGACAAGAAGCTGCGCGAGGAAACACAGTTCGAGCTGATGGATCTGCAGCAGTCACTCGGCCTCACCTTCGTTGTCGTCACCCACGACCAGGAAGAGGCGATGACCATGGCCGACCGCATCGCCATCATCGACAAGGGCGAGGTGATGCAGGTGGCAACGCCGGCCGAAGTATACGAGGCGCCGGGTTCCCGTTTCGTCGCCGGCTTTGTCGGCAACGTCAACATGTTCGAAGGCAAGATTGCGCATGGCGAGGCGGGTGCTGCAAGCATCGATGCCGGCAACGGCATCACCATCCGGACCGAGAATGCCGGCGATGCCGCAACTGGCGCGGCCGTCGCCTTCGCCATCAGGCCGGAGAAGATAAAGATATCGTCGACGAGACCGGCCGGCGCCGTCAACGCCATCGAGGGTGAGGTCTACGATATCGCCTATCTCGGCGACATGACCGTCTATCACGTCAGGCTGGACGATGGCCAGGTGGTGCGAGCGAGCACGATGAACGCGGCCCGCATCACCGAGGATCCGCTGAGTTGGAACGACCGTGCCTGGGTGTCTTTCCGGCCGGATGCCGGCGTCGTGCTGACGCGATAGGGGGGCGGCCATGTCGAATGCCGCTGTCACCGCCGCAACAAGCTCTCGAGCCACCGCTGCCGGAAAATCCGCCCTGGCCAGAACGGGAGAGGCCTTCGTTGGCCGTCTTGTCATCCTCATTCCGTATCTCTGGCTGGTCTTCTTCTTCCTCATTCCGTTCGTCATCGTCTTCAAGATCTCGCTGTCGCAGACCGCGATCGCCATACCGCCCTACACGCCGGTGCTCGGCTTCGGCGACGGCCTTGCCGTTTTCTTCGCCCAGCTGAATGAGCTCAGCATCGACAACTACACGTGGCTGACCCAGGACGCGCTCTACGTCAACGCCTATGTGACCAGCGTCATCGTCGCCGCCATCTCGACGGTGCTGACATTGCTTGTCGGCTACCCGATCGCCTACGGCATGGCGCGCGCCCCGGCGATGCTGCGCCCGACTTTGCTGATGCTGGTGATCCTGCCGTTCTGGACCTCGTTCCTGATCCGGGTCTACGCCTGGATCGGCATCCTCAAGCCTGAGGGGCTGCTCAATCAGCTGCTGCTCGCCACCGGCGTCATCAGCCAGCCGCTGATCATCCTCAACACCTATACGGCGATCTTCATCGGCATCGTCTATTCCTACCTGCCGTTCATGGTGCTGCCGCTCTATTCGTCGCTGGAAAAGATGGATTATTCGCTGATCGAGGCAGCCAAGGATCTCGGCTGCCCACCGACCAGTGCCTTCTGGAAGATCACCTTTCCGCTGTCGCTGCCCGGCGTCATCGCCGGCTGCCTGCTGGTGTTCATCCCCGCGGTCGGCGAGTTCGTCATTCCCGACCTGCTCGGCGGCTCACAGACGCTGATGATCGGCAAGACGCTGTGGAACGAGTTCTTCGCCAATCGCGACTGGCCGGTGTCTTCGGCCGTCGCCGTCATCCTGCTGTTGCTGCTGATCGTGCCGATCATGCTCTTCCAGCGGGCCCAGGCCCGCGCCCAGGAGCAGGACAGATGAACCCGACCTGGAGCCGCTTCAACATCACTTCGATCGTGCTCGGCTTTGCATTTCTTTACCTGCCGATCGTCCTGCTCGTCGTCTTCTCATTCAACGAATCGAAACTGGTCACCGTCTGGGGCGGCTTCTCGACCAAATGGTACGTCTCGCTGTTCCACAACCAGGGCCTCATGGACGCCACCTGGGTAACGGCCCGCGTCGCCGTCATCTCGGCCACCGTGGCGACCGTGCTCGGCACGCTGGCGGCTCTCACCTTGACGCGCTACACACGCTTCAAGGGCCGGACACTGTTTTCCGGCATGGTCTTTGCGCCGCTGGTCATGCCGGAAGTCATTACCGGCCTGTCGCTGCTGCTGCTCTTTGTCGCCGTCGGTCTCGACCGCGGTTTTGTCACCGTCACGCTTGCCCACATCACCCTGACCATGTGCTTCGTCGCCGTCGTCGTGCAGTCGCGCCTGATCACGTTCGACCGCTCGCTGGAAGAAGCCGCGATGGATCTTGGCGCGCCGCCGGTGAAGACCTTCTTCCAGATCACGCTGCCGGTCATCATGCCGGCGATCGTGTCCGGCTGGATGCTGGCGTTCACACTGTCGCTCGACGATCTGGTCATTGCCAGCTTCACTTCAGGGCCTGGCGCCACCACGCTGCCGATGAAGATCTACAGCCAGGTTCGTCTCGGTGTGACGCCGGAGATCAACGCCGCCTGCACCATCCTGATCGCGGTTGTGGCGGTTGGCGTCATCATCGCTTCGCTCGCCAACAAGCGGCGCGCGGTCCAGCGCCAACGCGATGAGCAGGCCGCTCAGCGGGGGTGACGAAAGGGGCGGCGCCAGCAAAGCCGGCAGGAAGTACTTCTGACGACGACCGCAGCAGCTTCGTTGCTTACTCGCCGGATACCCCGCGGCTTATCGGCGAAATGAACGGAGTGCTCCACGTTCCGCCGATGAAGAATGAAGACTGGTTGGGACCTTGGCTATTTGTCTGCGTGGCTGGCTGGTCCGCCTGAATGATGCCGCCGGACAGCGCCAGTCCGCGCCCGGCATAGGAGGCGATGCCGGAAAGCCAGATCTTGTACTTCGCCGAATTCGCTTCGGCCTTGTCGATCTTCGCCACACCGTTCGAAATGCTCGCCTTGAGTTCGGCCCCGTCGATCGGCAGTGTTCCGTCAGAGACATCGTCGAGCGCGAAGAACCCGCCCTGTTCATTGTGTTTGAGAAACGCCGGCAGGTTGAACCGGCTCAACGCGCCTTGGCCGAATTTCGCCGAAACCGAGCCGTCGGCATTTTCGAAAATGGAATCCCAGGTTCTGCCCGGCCCCTTGAGGATGACCGAAACGGTTCCCGTGCCGATCGGCACCAGTCGCGTCATTCCGGCTGCGGTGCCAAAAGCCCCGCCGTCGATGTCGGAGGCGAGCAGCCTGATCTCGACCTGCGTGCCTTCCGGCTTGCGGTCAAAACGAAGGCTGCTCTGGATGTTGCCGCCAAAGGCCGATGCATCGGAAATATCGAAGACGGCAAGACCGTTCTTGACCTGGGCAGCGGCGGCGACGTCGGCAAGCTGGATGGCGCCTGCGGTGGCCTGCGCTGCCGACAGTCTGAGATCGAGATCGATGCGGTCGGCGACGCTTATGTCGATTTCGCCGGGGCCAGCGCCGTTCGCGGGCGCCAGGGGTGCGAAGGCGGAGAGAAACGACCGCAGGTCGAGCGTCTCGAAGGCGAGCGTACCGGCGATCACCGGGCGCGCCTCGCCAAAGGAGAAATCCAGCGCACCCATTCCCGGATTGTCGTCCAGGGCGATCTCGGTGTTTTCGAATTTAATGCGGCCGGAGGTCGCCGTGAGCTTGCTGGAAACGGAAACCGAGCCAATTGCTGCGCCCGGCGCGATGCCGGCCCGCGACCATTCGAGCGCGCGCCTGAGCGAGGGTGCGGCAAATTTTGCCTGGCCGTCGAAATAGGCGTTCTCGGACATGCTGGCCACGCCGTCGAACGAAAAACTGGCAGGGGCCGCCTTGAAGGAAAGCGTCATCGGCGCCGCACCTCCGCCAAACAGCACCAGCGGGTTTGACGATGCGGCATCCACGGCGACGCTTTCGCCGCGCCAGATCCCGGTCGCCGACAGCGTCGCATTGCTGTTCATTGCGGCCCAGTTCGCCTGGCCGCTCAGGCTGCTCAGTATCTCAGCGTCCTTGCCATCGACGGAAGTCACCACGCGGCCGTTCCTGAACTCCACGGTGCCGAACGGATCAGCCGGCAGCTTGCTGAGGTCCGGCTTGGCTGGATTGGCGCTGACAACGGCGCGAGCGACGTCGATGGAACGGGTGATGCGCCCGCCCGAAGGCAGGGCGGGCAGGAAAAGTCCATGTGCTGCGCGTTGAACCCTGATCGTCGGCCGGATCAGCCGCGCCGTCGAGAACACCACATTGCCACGCAACGCCGCCATGGCGGAGAGATTGACCTCGACCCGTTCAGCCTCGATCACCGGCGGCGCGTCGGTCTCTGTCCATTGCGAAAGCGTCACGTCGGCCAGGATGGCACGGAAATTCGGCCAGACTTCGATCCGTGGCGCGCCGTCGATGGTGACCCTGAAACCGCTCCACGCACTCATTTCCCAGGCGATGCGGTCGCGCACGATACGGGTCGAGGCGACGAGCGGCAGGGCGGCAACGGCCAGCGCGATGACGAGCACGGCAGCGCCGATCGCCCATATTCCGCGCCGGATCAAAGGTGATGGCATGTCGCCCCGTATGCTTCCGTTCCGACAAAAAATCGCCCGACGGGTGTAACCCCAGTCGTTTACCTACGACTTAGGGCTGACGCATTTCAAGTCTTTATGGCCCAGCGATGGCATTTGCGCACATCCGCGCCGCCCGGCCGAACAAAATCTTGCTCTGCTGCGCTGCGATATGCATAAGCGATGCCAATGCATGTCGCCAAAATGCGCAACGTTTTTGGATAACGACATGATAATAACAAAAGTCTAAAGCGCGTCGCGTGAATCTCTTTAAGCGTAACGTGCTTTAAGGAGGAACGATCATGGCTGGCGACGCACCGCTCTGGATACCGACCAAAGACCAGATCGACGCGGCGCCGATGACCGCCTTCATGCAGGCCGCGGCGGCCGCAACCGGCGGGTTTTTTCCCTCCTACGGCGATCTTCATCGTTGGTCGATCGACGATCGCGAGGCGTTCTGGAGCCTGGTCTGGGACTTTTGCGGCATCGTTGGCGACAAGGGCGCCAGCGGGGGAATCAGTGGCGGCGAGCACGTGCTCGTCGATGGCGAGAAGATGCCCGGCGCCGCCTTCTTTCCCGACGCCAAGCTTAACTTCGCCGAGAACCTGTTGAAAAAAACCGGGCTCGGTGACGCCATCGTCTTTCGCGGCGAGGACAAGGTCGAGCGCCGGCTCTCCTGGAACGAGTTGCATGCGCTGACCTCGCGGCTGCAGCAGCTTTTCCTGTCGCTCGGGGTGAAAAAGGGCGACCGCATCGCTGCCATGATGCCCAATATGCCGGAGACGGTCGCGGCAATGCTGGCGGCAGCCTCGATCGGGGCCGTGTGGTCGTCCTGCTCTCCCGATTTCGGCGAGCAGGGCGTTCTGGACCGGTTCGGGCAGATCGAGCCTGTCGTCTTCATCGCGCCTGACGGTTACTGGTACAATGGCAAGGCGATCGAGGTTGCCGACAAGATCGCCGCCGTTGCGGCAAAGCTCGTCACCGTCCGCAAGATCCTGATCGTCGACTATCTCGGCACGTCGATCGATGTGGCGGCGATCATCGAGAAGGCGACTGCGCTGGACGAGGCGTTCTCATCCTTCGCTGCCAAGTCGGTCACCTTCGAACGGTTGCCGTTCGCGCATCCGCTCTACATCCTGTTTTCTTCCGGAACGACCGGCATTCCCAAATGCATTGTCCATTCGGCCGGCGGAACGCTGATCCAGCATGTCAAGGAAGAACGGCTCCACGCCGGCCTGCTCGACGGCGACCGCTTCTTTTATTTCACCACCTGCGGCTGGATGATGTGGAACTGGCTGGTCTCCGGCCTGGCGTCGGGCGCAACCCTTCTGCTTTATGACGGGTCGCCCTTTTACCCTGACGGCAACGTGCTGTTCGACTTCGCCGACGCAGAGAAGATGACCTATTTCGGCACCTCGGCCAAATTCATCGATTCCGCGCGCAAGGCCGGCCTCAGGCCGATCAACACGCACGATCTTTCCAGCGTGCGCACGATCTCCTCCACCGGCTCGCCACTGTCGCCGGAAGATTTCCGCTTCGTCTATGACGGCATCAAGAAAGACGTGCATCTCGCCTCCATCTCTGGCGGCACCGACATCGTCTCCTGCTTCGTGCTCGGCGTGCCGACCCAACCGGTATGGATCGGAGAGATCCAGGGACCCGGCCTCGGCCTCGCCGTCGATGTCTGGGACGACGACGGCCAGCCGCTCAGGCAGGAAAAGGGTGAGCTCGTCTGCACCAAGGCGTTCCCGGCGATGCCGATCGGCTTCTGGAACGATCCCGAAGGCAAGAAATACCACGCCGCCTATTTCGAGCGCTTCGACAATGTCTGGTGCCACGGCGACTTCGCCGAATGGACCGCCCATGGCGGCCTGATCATCCACGGCCGTTCCGACGCGACGCTCAACCCGGGCGGTGTGCGGATCGGCACGGCGGAAATCTACAATCAGGTCGAGCAAATGCCGGAAATCCTGGAAGCGCTGTGCATCGGCCAGGATTTCGACAATGATGTGCGGGTCGTGCTGTTCGTGCGGCTGGCGGCCGGCGTTGAACTCGACGCCGAGCTGGAAAAACGCATCCGCGCGAAAATCCGCAGCGGCGCGAGCCCGCGCCACGTGCCGGCTAAAATCGTCGCCGTCGCCGACATTCCACGCACCAAATCGGGCAAGATCACCGAGCTTGCGGTGCGCGACGTGGTGCATGGCCGCGCCGTCAAGAACAAGGAGGCGCTGGCCAATCCCGAAGCGCTCGAGCTGTTCCGCGACCTGCCGCAGCTGGCCGATTAGTTTCTCGAGGTCCAGGACATGCGATCCGTCACGCGTTCAAACGGAGCCGAGCATGGTTAACGAAATATCTCGCTCGAATTTACCTAGATTTCATGAGTGGTACACATCGGTAAATTTTTCGCGGTGCCGGTAAGGTTTTGTTAAGGGCCGACATCGATAGTCGTGCGTAACTTGAGGGAGAAATCCCGTTCCTCTAAATCCCAAGAGGATCTGAATTCGCTCAAGCCCCCGATGTACAGCAATCGATCATTCAAGGCGTCCTGTTGGACGCCTTTCTTTTGTGTGCCGAGCATGAGCCAAAGTGGACACCGGTTTGGGAAAATCCGATGCAAACAAAGAGATAGCGCGGCGACACGGACGACTGAAGATCCGCTGCCCTAATCCGCCAGCACGCGGGTCGACGGGAAGGCGACTTCGACCAGGGTGCCCTCGCCGGGTGTCGAGTTGATGGTGAACCGGGCCCGGTTCGCCTCGACCATGGCCTTGGTCAGCGGCAGCCCGAGACCGGTGCCGTCGCCGCGCCCGCGCTTAAGCGCGTTGAGCTGCTTGAACGGTTTGAGCGCCTGCTCGATCTCGGACTGGCTCATGCCGATTCCGGTGTCGCGCACGCGCATCACCACGTCGCCGGAGTTCTCGTAGGCTGTCGATACGATCACCTGGCCGCCGGCCTGCGTGTAGCGGATGGCATTCGACAGGATGTTCAGCGCGATCTGGCGCACGCTGCGCAGATCGGCCACCACTTCCGGCAGCCGGGAGGCGAAGCTGGAGCGGATGATGACGCGTTCGCGGTTGGCTTGCGGCTGCATCATCGCCACCGTCTCGGCCAGCGTGTCGTTGAGCGACACTGCCTCATAGGCCATCTCCTGCTGGCCGGCCTCGATTTTCGAAATATCGAGCAGATCGTTGACCAGGTCGAGCACATGGTTGCCCGACCGGTTGATGTCGCGCAGATAGTCGCGGTAGCGGTCATTGGCGACCGGTCCGAACTTCTCGTCGACCATCAGTTCGGAGAAGCCGATGATGGCGTTGAGCGGCGTGCGGATTTCGTGGCTGATGCGGGCGAGGAAGTCGGTCTTCTGCGAGGAAGCGCGCTCGGCCACGGCGCGCGCCTGGGTCAGATCCTCTTCGGCCCGCTTCCACTGGGTGATGTCGCGCACCACCGCGCAGAAACCGCTGTCGTTGGGCAGCCTGCCGATGGTCATGAACAGCGGAATGAAGCGCCCCTGCGCCTCGCGTCCGATCACCTCGCGGCCGTCGTTGAGCACGCTCGCCACGCCGGGCTCGGACAATCCGTCGAGATAGTCTCGCGCGGCGCGCTGGCTTTCGATCGCGAACAGCGAGACGAAGGCTTTTCCGGTCACCTCGTCGCTGTCGAAACCGAACAGCGCCTCCGCCGGTCGGCTGATCGAGCGGATCGTTCCGTCTCGGCCGATCAGCACGACGCCGTCGGTCGCGGTGTCGATGATGGTGCGCATCTCGGCAATGCGCGCCTTGAGCTCCGAAGTGTCCGGCTGCGTCTGGTCGTCGGCGGCACCTGCTGCCTCGTCGTCGCCGGAACGGCGCACGACCAGCATCAGCGCCTTGCCGCCACGCCATGGCACCGAGCTCAAAATGGCCTCGATCGGGAACTCCTGACTGTCACGCGTCTTCAACCGCAGCGCGTGGTCGGTTCCATCGGAGGCGCTGCCGTCGTAAGGATCGGCAAACAGCGCGTCGAGGCCACCGGCATCCTCCAACTGGTCGAGCGTGTCATAGCCGGTCAGGCTGAGGAATTCCTCGTTCGCATAGTGAAGATCGTCGCCGGAATGGATCAGCAGCGGCACCGGCAGCTTGCCGAGGATCGAAATGTCCGGAGCCTTGTTGTCGTCCGCGGTCGAAAAAGCCGACGGCACGAACCCTTCGAGCTTGAGCGGCGGCACCGGCAGGCGCGGCCGCTCGACCGTCGCCGGCTCGACGTCGCCGGCATCGCCGATGCCATCGGTTGGCGAACCGGTTTCGCCGTCATCAGGCCGCGCCCAGTCCTCGCTGTCTTCTGCATCGCGGAAATCGGCGGCCGTCATGCTGTCGGCGTCTTCGGCGATCGATCGACTGGCGGCGTCGGTGGGCTCAGCGATCTCCTGCGCCGGTTTGCCCGGCTCGGAGACCGGCGCACCGTCGCCATCGTCGGCGACATGGTCCCGGTCGGCATAGTCGAGCAGCGAGCCTGAGAGGTCGGACACGGTTGCTTGCGGCTCCTCACCGTCGAGCCTTGCGACATCCTTCTCGTCTTCGACATCGGTTTCGGTCGGTTCCGCCGCAGCCGGCTCTGCCGCAATTGCGGCAGCGGGCTGTTCGGTCGGGGGATTGTCCTTCTTGAGCCGCTCGCCGATCTCACGGAATGCACTGCGTTCCAGCGTCGACAGGCCTTTGTCGTTGGCCGGCTGCCTGTGCTCCGCCAACCGGATCACCTTGTCGGCTAAGCGCCGCTCCGGCTTCGGCACGATGGTCAGCGCCGGCACCTCGCCTTGGAACGGGTCGGTTTCGTCAGGCGTTTTGGCGACTTCCGGCTCGACGGCCACGGGGACGTCGGCATTGGCGACAAGCGCCATGCCGATCGCTTCCGGATCGACCACCGCATCGCCGGTGCGAGCAACGCCGAAACCGCGAAAGCCTTCGAAGGCACGGCTGCGGCCGTAGACGGGCAGCGCCGCCAGGTCGACGGGTATCTTGAAATCGGTGCCGGCGACCGGCCACAGCACCGAGCGGCCGGACCAGGTATCGCGTCGGTCGAGCAGGCCGGCGATGTCGCCGCTCGCATCGAGGTCGAAGGTGGCCGCGACGTCCCTGAAGCGCCGGCCGATCACATCGGCGGCAGGCTTGCCGACGAGTTCCGCGAATTCCGGCGACAGCGCACTGAATCTGCCCTCGGCGTCGGTGCGCCAGACGAAACGCAGGGGCGCCGCCGCGCGGTCGATCGAGGGGATGGCATTTTTGACCGGGGAGGCGGCCCTGACGGCATTTTGTGCGAAGCTTTCCGCCGAAGCATCCGCCTCGACAGGACCGGATGCATCCGGTCCCGGCTTTTGCGCCTCCTCCTCGCTGGCGCTGAAATACCAATGGTCATGCTGTGGAGGTATCCCGCCGGCCGCTTCCGGACCCTGCTCGGTTGAATCAGGCGCAGTTGAATGAGATCCGGTCGAATCGAGCCCAGTGGAATCGGGCCCACTGGAATCGGGAACATCATGCTCCGCCGACAGCGAAGTGTCTTCGTCGGCTGCCGCAACTGTCTGCACTGCCGCAGCCGTTTTCGCGACTGTTGCCGGCGGGTTGTCCTGTTGTGCTTTTGGCGGGACTGCGGCATCGGCCGCCGCCCCTGCGCTGAGCACGCCAGCAGGGGCTGCTTCGGAGTCCAGCTGGTTCTCGTCGATCACCACCAGCAGGTGCCGCTCGTCAGTCAGCCGGGCGAGGCCGGCGGGGTAGGAAGCGGTGCCGCCAGGAACGAGGCGTTTGACGACGCGACCGCTCTCGTTCGCAACATCGGCGACAAGCGCTGTCAGCGTTTCGGGCAGGATGCCGAGTGCCGAAAAACCATCGGAAGCGGCCTCTATGTTGCCGTTGGCATCGACGAAGGCGATGAAATGACCGTCTTCGGTAAAGCCGCCGATGGCCCGAGCGGCAAGCTCGGCGGCGCTGCGCGAGCCGGTCTGCGTCGCCGGCACCGCCAGCATGATGGCGTTTTCGCCGTCAGGCATTGTCACCGCGCTGGCCAGAAAGCCAACCGCGCGGCTGGTCAGCCCGGTTGCCAGCCGCACCGTGATGGCGCGGTCGCGGCCGATCTGTGGAAAACCGCTTGTCGCCATGATCTGGCGCCTGGCGATCGGCGGCAAGCCGGCCGAGGCGCCGATGATCGCCTCGATGTCGGGGTAGCCGAACACCGCTGCCCCTGGTCCGTTGGCCCAGATCACCTGTTCGAGGTCTGCCGACAAAAGAGCGATCGCGTCGCCGGCGGCAAAGCGCTGGCGGACCGCGTCGAGCACGGCGACGTCGAGGAAGGAGTAGTTTTCAGACGGCATGCGCTTTGGGAACCCTTACGAAGCGGGCAGTTTGCAGTTAACGCTTTGTTAATAAAAGCCGACGGCGCGAAGGTCCACAAGCCATAGCGTGCAACCGCCGGAATCTCTGGGCGCGTGGTTAACGCTGGGAGAGAAAATTTATGGTGCGCTGCAACAAAGATATTGCAATGCACAAGATTTGCCTTTATATTGCCATCATACATGAACGAGACGGCTTTCCTATCGAAGCCGCTACCCCTGCAAAGGATGGAAAATTGTCCAGGACCAAGACCGCTGATACTATCGAAAACGTTGAATTCCCGAGCTTCGACGCTTCCAAGGCCACCGACCAGATCCGTGCTTTCGCCGAAAAGGGCGTCGAGCAGTCGAAAGAGGCCTATGCCAAGCTGAAGACCGGCGCCGAAGAGACCCAGAAGGCCCTTGAGTCCACCTTTGAGACCGCCAAGACCGTTTCCAACGACCTGTCGCTCAAGACCATTGCCGCTCTGCGCGCCAATACTGAAGCCGGCTTGTCGCATTTCGAAGCTCTGATCGGCGCCAAGTCGCTGTCGGAAGTCGTCGAACTGCAGACCGCATTCCTGCGCAAGCAGGTCGAGATGACTGTCGAGCAGGCAAAGGATTTCCAGACCGTCGCCTCCAAGGCGGCCGAGGACGTCTCCAAGCCGCTCAAGACCGCCTTCGAGAAGGCGATGAAGGAAGTTAAGATCGCCTAATATTTGCGCATAGTTCGAAGATGCAACAAAAGGTCGCATTTCTTCGAACAGGATTATGTGAGATATAGTGGTCCAAGCGAATATCCGGCGGGTGGAACCTCCTCCCTCTGCTCTCCGGGATGACCAGCCAGCACCTCCTCCCGCTGGCTCGGAACAGGAAAAGGCCGGCACCTCCTCCCGCCGGCCTTTTTCTTTGCCCGGCGAATATGATGTCGGTGCCGGAGCACCCTTTGCCTACAGCGCCGGGCGCCTTCCTGGACGCGCAAAGAACGCTGCGGAACCCTGGGATTTTGCGCATGATCCCCAGCGAAATCGATTCTGATTTTCCGGGCCATGCGCGGCCAAAAGCCTTGAATTAAACTCCGATAGCCCGTATGGACGCATCGCCGAACGACAGAGCGGGTCTCAGAGGATGAACGTTCCATCCCGCTCAGGCGAACGTGCCGTTGTAGCTCAGATGGTTAGAGCGCCGGATTGTGGATCCGGAGGTCGCTGGTTCGATCCCAGCCAACGGTACCATTGGTGCACGGTCGCCTTCTTCGGTTTCGGTCGCTTCTCTTGGCTACAGATGTCCGTTCTTACGGAGGGACCGGTCGGTGCCCCGCTTGGTTCGGATTCCTGATGCATGTTGCGCAAAAGCATGCCCTCGGGCCTGACCCGAGGGTGCGCAGCGTAAAGCGCGTCGCATGAATTCCTTCAAACGCGACGCGCTTTAGCCTTTGTCGAGCTTCCGAGTAACGGCGAAGTGATGCGAGATTTAGTTACCCACCATCTCAGGCGACACGTGCGGCGAAGATGTCCTTCTTCACCACCGCATGCACCCCCCAGTTTCCATCGACGACCTGGGTGATGCCGAAGTCTACTCCGATCGACATCAGGGAAATCGCCTCGTCCTCTGTCAATCCTTTGGTTGTCATGAGGAAGTGGCGCATCTTCCGGAACGCATCGCGCAGCGCTCTGTCGACAGACGACTTCGAATAGATGTCGCTCTGAGCGCTCGGTCCTAGTTCCTCAAGATAGTTGGCGTAGGAAAACCCATGCACCAGCCAGTCCGTTTGCGTCTCGAGCATGGGGTAATTGAGCTCCTCGAGCGGTGTGCCGGCTAGGTCCGCTTTCTTGTGCAAGATGAGCTGGAACGTGCCGGTGAGCGAGCATTCGATCGCCGTCCCGCATAATTCGCTGTCGCCTTGGCTGGCATGGGGATCACCGACCGAGAGCAGCGCGCCGTCGACGGAGACCGGATAATACATCGTGGCGCCCTTGCCGATGCGCCAGTTATCGATGTTGCCGCCGGTGTAGCTCGGCGGGATGGTGTCTACGACGTCCGCTTCTTTCGGTGCCAGTCCGATCGTGCCAAAATGCGGGCGAATGGGCAGTCTCACGCCCTTCAGCACATCGTAGTTTCGTTTGGTCAGGCTGTGGTCGACCGGAACCCCGGGATAGTCGATCGTGTCATGCCTGACGCCAAACGGGTCAGTCTGCGGCACCCATTGGAAATTGTAGACCGCTTCGGCCCAGCTTTTGCCGCCGGCAACGTCGACCTCGTAGATGGTGACGACCTCGCGCTTGGTGCCGTCAAGCAGGTCATTGTAGTGGAAGCCCCAATTGGCCGCCGCGTTGGAGCCATATGATTTGCCGCTGAACTTGGGATTGCCAGAGGGACGCGGCCCGCAATCGAGAATCCGCACCTCTAATATGTCGCCCGGCTCCGCGTTGCGGACATAGACCGGGCCGGTCATGATGTGCACGCCCTGCCCCTCACCAGAACCTTTCTTGTACTTGGCCGGGTCGGTAGGGCCGGCACCGCGGCGGTCGACGCCCTTCTTCTCTTTCGTCCAGAGATAGACGCTCTCTGCACCCTCGTCGCCGTCAACCATGCGCTCCAGGTCATCGCCCGCATGGTGGGTGAGCGACTCGATCGTGACGATGTCGCCGGAATTGACCTCGATGCGCGGCTTCAGTGATTTGCTGAAGTAGCCCCAATGCACGGTCTCGGCGTTGGCCGGCAAATAATGATAGGCGCGTTGTGCAGGCAGCTTCGATGACGTGGCCTGCGCCAGTGCGGGTGTGACCAGCGAGATGCCACCGGCGCCCAGCGTGGCCAGACCGCTGGCCGCGAACAGGCCCCCCTTCAGAAAGCCGCGTCGCTCGGCATTTAGATCTTGCTTCAACTTGTTATAGTGAAGCTCGAAATGCGGACAGCTGATATCATCGCCTTTGCACATGAACAGTCCCCTTGTTTTTGTTGGAAGGAATGTGCGCGATTTTATGCATCACGCGCGCCATCGGCAATCCAGCCAGCCGGCCGCGAAATCAATGCATCGCGCTGTTGCCTAAATAAATACGGGTCAATTCAATGGCTTACGCTCACGCCGGCAAGACCGGCGAGCTTGAGCTCCGCCTGGTGACAGGGTAAAGTCAAGAGATTGTTCGCATGCGCACAAATACTGTCGCCGGCGTCGCGCTAAAGTGAATCTCGGCGGGCGGGTCGCCTGATGGACGTAACGCGCCCCGGAAAGGCCGCTGCAGTATGCAACAAGGACCCTCTTCTCTTATGGTTGCGGCTCTGCGATCGATCGACCATCTGCCCCTCGAACACCGCGACAAGGCGTGGCTCGACTGGTTTGAGGAGCTTTCGCTTTCCGCGTCTGTCGACGACCAGCCGATCCCGAGAGGCACCATGCACCTGCGGGCAGCGAACGCCACCACGCGCCTCGCCGACGTCTCTGGTACACCCCAGCGCATCGTGCCGATGCGCCGGGACCACGGGATTCTATTCGCTCTCATCGTTGCTGGG
Organism: Mesorhizobium sp. WSM4847; assembly: GCF_055811335.1. Classification (NCBI taxonomy): domain Bacteria; kingdom Pseudomonadati; phylum Pseudomonadota; class Alphaproteobacteria; order Hyphomicrobiales; family Phyllobacteriaceae; genus Mesorhizobium; species Mesorhizobium sp. WSM4847. The sequence continues at coordinate 85,361 of NZ_JBVVPY010000022.1, forward strand.
CGCGGGCGTCTTGTCGCCCCGCACCAGGCGTTCGATCTCGCTGACGGCGACATGATGGTGCTCGGCACGGCCGACGACTGGTCTATGACCTTTCGCAGTGACTTCCGCGCGTTCATACTTCAGGCGGCCGCCGGTCCGCTGGGAGCACGGCTGGGCCGCAGCGGCATCCGCTTGCCGAAGGTGCTAGGCAGCACCGTCGTCGCTGCGGTTGCGAAATCCGCATTGCGAACGCTGGGCTCCAATCTCGAGACTTCCGGTGCGGCCGATCTGACAGCCGCCGAAGTGGCTTTGACGGAACTCGTGGCAAGCGCCCTGCTTGGCGAGGTACGCGAGCCCGCTGGCAGCCTGACCGGGGTGCAAACGGCGCATTTCAGGCGCGTCGCGGCGACGATTGACGCCCGGCTGTCGGACCCGGATCTGGCCTTGGCCCTGATCGCGAGACTGGAAGGGCTTTCCATACGCTACGCGCAAAAACTGTTCGAGGGGCGCGGCGAAAGCTTCTCCGAATATGTGCGCCAGCAGCGCCTCGAACATTGCCGCATCGACCTGGCGGATCCCAACCATGCACATGAAAGCGTGGCCGCGATCGGACAGCGCTGGGGCTTTCGCGATCAATCGCATTTCAGCCGCACTTTCGGCGCGACGTTTGGAATGAGTCCCAGGCAGGTGAGGCGCGCTAGGTCGCAGACGGAGGAAGCTTATCCGCTGCGAGGCAAACCGGACGGCCGCAAGTCGGCGGCGGCGCGGCCGGCCCCGATGCTGCGGGCCGCTGTGGATCGCCCACCAACGGCAAGAGCCCGCGAACGCACGGACCATTGGCATTTGCCAGCAACAGCGGAGACCGTGCATTGGGGCTTTTTCAGCCGCTCGCTGCCTCCGGTGTTGCGCGTCGATCCGGGCGATTCAGTCACCGTTGAGACACTCACTCAGCACGCGGGCGACGACTGGCAGCGGATGGTGGCGGGTGACAGCGGGGCTGAAAGCGTGTTCGATTGGTCACCCGAACACAAGCGCGTCGACCGTCGCGGGGCCGGTCCGGCAAACGCTTCCATCTTCGGGCGCGGCGCTGGCGAGGGGTTCGGCGTTCACATCATGACTGGCCCGATCTATGTGCGCGGCGCCGAGCCCGGCGACGTGCTCGAGATCGAGTTCGTCGAAATTCGGCCACGGCCGAGCGCTGCCTTTCCCGGCAAGGCCTTCGCATCGAACGTATCGGCGTGGTGGGGGTATCAGTATCACGACCTTCTGGACCGGGATGCCAAACGCGAAACGGTGACTATCTTCGAGATCGACATGCGGTGCCCGGCCGCAGCGCGGCCGCTGTACAGCTACGAATGGCAGCCGCAGACCGACCCCTTCGGCGTTGTCCACGCGACGATCGACTATCCTGGCATACCCGTCGACCACAGCAAGGTTTCGCATCGCGACTTGAGTGGTAGCGGCGTGCGCATACCGGCGCGCCTGCATTTCGGGTGCATCGCGGTGGCTCCGCGCGAGGCCGACCTGGTCGATTCCATCCCGCCGGGCTATTTCGGCGGCAATATCGACAATTGGAGGATCGGAGCCGGCGCGAAGCTTTATTTGCCCGTTGCGGTTCAGGGCGCACTGCTCTCGCTCGGCGATGGGCATTTCGCGCAGGCGGACGGCGAGATCAACGGCACGGGTCTTGAGTGTTCGCTGACCGGCGACATCATCATCAAGCTGCACAAGGCGGGCGAAGTGTGCCCGGCTTTCCTGCGCGGTCTCAACTCGCCGCTCATCGAAACCGAGCACAGCTGGGTGATACAGAGTTTTAGCCATCCCAACTACCTCAGGGACCTCGGCAGCAACGCGCAGTCGGACGTCTACAAGACATCCACCATCGAGTTGGCGCTGCGCAACGCCTTCCGCCAGACGCGCCGATTCATCATGCAGACATACGATCTCACGGAGGACGAGGTGTTGAGCATCATGTCGCTTGCCGCCGACTTCGGCATTACGCAAGTCGCCGACGGAAATTTCGGCGTGCACGCCACGATCACCAAGGCCGTGTTCGGCGAGCGACAGCACAGCCAGCGTACCGCTCGCCCCTGACCACCCATGATCAGAGATCACGCAGCGGTTTCATTGGTGGCGTGTGCCCTCACAACTCCGTGGCGTGCTCTTTTAGTGTCACCTCAAGCGCCTGGCTTAGCGGCACCGCCTTGGAGAATAGGAAGCCCTGAGCAGTTCTGCAGCCGAGCTTGTACAGAATTTGCCGGTCCGCCTCTGTTTCGACGCCCTCGGCCATGACATCGATCCCGAGCGCCCGACCAAGATCGATCACCGTTTTGACAAGCAGCCGGTCCTCCCGAGACTTGGCCAAGCCGCGGATGAAGCCTTGGTCTATTTTCACCTTGCGTATCCGACTGTCCTTGAGCGACGCCAACGTGGAAAAGCCGGTGCCGAAGTCATCGAGCGCGATGGAAATTCCGGCATGTGAAAGCCGTCCGAGCTTTTCATCCAGTCTTTCCGGGTCCACTGGAGATTCTTCGGTAATCTCGATTTCGAACATCGTTGCCGGAAGGTCTTTTGCCGCCAGACCATTCAGAACCATGTCGTCGATATCGCCGGCTTCCAATTCGCGCGGTGAAACATTCATTGCCACACGAACATCTCGACGGTCACCTTTCACCAAGCCGTCGATAAGAGCACAACAGTCGGAGAATACCGTTTGCGTTAACAGTTGAAGCATTCCGGTTTCGCGTGCGGCTGTCATGATTTCGGGTGGAGAGATGGAACCATGGATCGGATGGGACCACCTCAGCAAGGCTTCAAAACCGATCACGGCCTCGGTATCGAGTCTCACGATGGGCTGGAACCAAGGTGCCACCCTTCTCGCCTCTATCGCTGAATGAAGGTCGCGTTCGATGGACTGGCGACGTTGCAATTCCCTGTCGAGTTCGGCATCGAACAGGCGAAATTCGTTCCTGCCACGACGCTTGGCCGTGTAGAGGGCGACATCCGCCCGCAGCAACATTTCCGTCAGCCCCGGCCTTTCAGCCAGGTATATTCCGATCGATGCACCGATCCGGACGGACGCGACCTCACGATAGGGGCTGGCGACTTTGGCTATGATATTGGATGCGAGGGTACTGGGAGAAAGCGAACTCCTGAATGAGGGAAAAAACAGCACGAACTCATCGCCGCCGATACGGGCGAGCGTTGAGCCTGCCGGCGCTGCCTGCTCGATGCGGCGGGCGATCATGATGAGCAGTTCATCACCGGTCCTGTGACCGTAGGTATCGTTGACAGATTTGAAGCCGTCCAGATCAATCAGCATTGCAACGAACGGGCCGTCCGTATTCTCGAGCTGATTGATCGCGTGTTCGAGGCCCCGTCTGTTGAGAAGGGCCGTTAGGTGGTCCTCCCTGGAATTGCGCTCCATTTCCGCCGCAAGCCGCTCCGCCTCATGTCTCAGGCGGCTTGCTTCGCGGAAGCGGGCTTGCCCTACAAACGAGCCTCGAACCAAGCCGCCCACGAAGAGCAGAACGGCAAAGGCCAGAATGTAATCTTCAAAGTTGCCTTTCGCCAACAGGCAACCCATCGCGATCACAAGCGGCGGCGTAATGAAGTTGATCGCGGCCGCGGCATATGAACTGCCGTATGTAACCGCACCAGCTGAGATGCCCGCCAGAATAATCAGATGCAGCGGCGCTTGCGGCGTTGTGTAGCCAACGGTAAGGACGGCAAGAAAGGACCAGGCAAACCCTGACAGAAGAGCAAGGATGCCAAACCAGCGAAGCCGCTGCGAAATCCCTGTTAAATCGCCCTGATCCCCCGTCTCGTTTAGCTGATAACGGGCGAGTCCGAGGCGGGCGGTATTTATGGCATTGACAACCAGGAACCAGATTGCGGCGGCAAAGCCCCCGCCAGAAAAGGCCTGCACCGTCAAAATCAGGCCTGATAGCATAGTGCTTATCGGCATCGATACGAAGAGACCGGCCTTCAGATCAGCAAGCTGATCTTGAAGGATTCTGGCCTCCAGCGCGTTTTCTTTCTTTAGGGCCATAGACCAGTCGGTTCGCTTCCCATGCCGATTCGCAACGTAAGCTTATGCAAGCCCACTGAAGGACGGGTTAACTACTCATTGTATCAGCCTTCTGCGAGGCCTTTGTATGAATCCTCCTCATTTGTGCGGTGATAGAGAACATGGATGGGCAGCATCCTGACGCTCGGGAATAACTTAAGGCGCGTCGCATGCATCCGTTCAAACGCGACGTGCTTAGGGGCTGCGCTGCCTACCTGTCAGCCGCAATCGTCGCCTGCAGCCATTGCGTGATGGCGTCGAAAGCGATCGGTCTGGTCGTGTCGACGTCAAGCAGCGGTCCGCGCCGCAGCGGCTCGGCGCGCTTGGCCAGTTCGATCAGTTCGGGGATGTAGGCCGCGCCGGGATGGCCGGCGGGACGCTGGTCGAGCCTTGCGCGATAGCGCTCGGCCAGAACCTCGCCGGGCGCATGGCACCAGATCTCGGCGGTCTGCTCAACGCCGGCGCTGCGCAGGTGATCCTCGAGCACCTGGCGCGGTTGGAAGCCGAACCAGGCGTCGATGACAAATATGGCGCCCGCCGGGGCCTCGCCGACGACCGACCAGATGGCCTGGTAACTGGCGCGGCCGAGTATGCGGTTGAATTCGCGATCGCCGCCGCCGAGCACTTCGAGGAACGGGTTCTTGATCGTATCGAGCGCCAGCAATGGCCAACCCATGTGCGCGGCGATGCCGCGCGAGACCGTGCTTTTGCCGCTGGCGGGGATGCCGTTGACGAGCACGGCGCGCCTGGTGCGATCGAGCCGGGCGGTCGGCAAGGATACTGGCGAGGCTTCTGCAACTTTTGATTGTGCAACTGCCGGTTGCTCGGCGAGCGCTTGCAGACCGGCGCCGATGACCCCGGCGTCGTCACCCAGTTGCGCCGCTTCCACCGGGCATTGGTACCAGGGCGCCAGGGCAGGAGCCCTGGCAAGCGCCCGATGGGCCGCCAGGCCAAGTCCGCCGCCGAGCAGCACCAGGTCGGGGTCGAACATGGCCACGGTCGTGTCGATTGCCGCACGCAGCGGCCCGGCCCAGGCTTCCAATATACCGCGCGCCAAGGGATCGCCGCCCGCATCCCGGGCAAAAAGCTGATCGACCGAAACGTCCGGACCGAGGCCTGCCCGCGCGATGTGACGGCCAAGTGCGGTACCTGAGCTTGTGGTTTCAACGCAGCCGCGCCGGCCGCAGACGCACGCTTCGCCTGATATGTCGACGGTGATATGGCCGAGCTGCCCCGCCGTCCCCTTGCCGCGGACGATCCGCCGATCCTGGACCACGGCACCGCCAATGCCGGTCCCGATCGTGAACATGACGATGCTTTCATGGCCTCTGGCGCCGCCGAGTGCCATTTCCGCGACCAGTGCCATGTTGCAGTCATTGTCGATCACCACGGGCTTGCCCGCCAGGCTTTCCAGTCGTTGCGCAGGGGAGACCGAGGCGAGGTTGACATAGCCCCCTGACAAGACCGCGCCAAGCCGCGCATCGACGCGGCCGGGGACGCCGATGCCGATGGCCGCAACTTCGGGACAATCGAGCCGGCGTACCATTTCGGCGATCCGGGAGAGCACGAGTTCGGGGTCCGGCGCGCTTTTCTCGGAAATGCGCTCGAGGATTTCGCCCGTGCCGGAAACACGGGCAGCGCGCAGATTGGTGCCGCCGATATCGATTCCTATGGCCATCGAACCAGAGCCTGTTCCATTTCGACTAAATCGAAATGGGGCTCTATCTTGCTGTTTGACCATGATCTTCTCCGAAAACCGGTCCCCACTTGTCGGGATCATGGTCAGAGGCATGACGTCCCGTGCGTGCCTGGTGTGAACGTCGGATAGCTACAGCGCCGCGCATCCTGGTGCGCACAGGACGCTATAGTACTTTGATTTGCGCATGATCCTTTTCGAAGATCGACTTCGATTTTGCATCCGCGGACCTTCGGTTCGGGGTCATCGTGCTAAGCGGCTTTCTGCCGGTAGTTTCCGATCACCGCCTGAAGCTCGCGCAATCTCGACACCGCGATAGTCCTGAGCCTTTCACGCTGAATGTCACGGTCGAGCGAGATGCAGTCCTTCCACAGCGACCGGCCGGCGATGACGCCTGACGCGCCGTTCCTCATCGCGATCTCGACCTGGCCCAGGAAGGTTGCATGGTTGACGCCGGCGGAGAGGACCGCCCAAGGCACCTCGCCAGCCATGCTGCTGATCCTGGCGCAGGCTTCCGGCGTTCCGGGATAAGGAAGCTTGAGCACCTTTGCCCCGCATTCCAGCGAAGTACGGGTGCCCTCTTCGACGAGCCAGGGGATCTTGGCCGTATACTCTTCATGGCTTTCCGCTTCGAGTTGATAGGTCAGGAACTCGACGACGAGCAGGAGGTCCTCTTGCGCGAAATCGGCGATGCATTGGCGCAGAATGGCGACATTATGCTCGTTCGCCTCAGGCCTGTCGGGCCTGAAATAGACCATGATCTTGCCGCCGGTGCCGCCGAGCTCGCGCACGCGGCGCGCGCCGATGCCGGGAACGAGACGCGACAGGCGGTAGCCGGCAGGCGAGACGTCGAAGCCCGAAGCGTCGAGGCCGATGAGCAGAGCCGTATCGCGGCTCAGCACCCCGTCATCGACAACCCGCGGCACCGCGCAGAGCGGGTCGAGCAGCACGCAGGATGCCTGGCTGGCGAGGTATCGCGTGATGTCCGACTTGGTGTCGCCCAGCATGTCGTCGGTGATCTTGGCCTGTTCTTCAGGGTCCGCCGCAAGCAAGCTTCGCATGCCGCCGCGCTGGTCACAGGCGATGGCCATCATCGCCCCGTCCTTGCCGCATATCTGCTGGTAGCCGCGCAACTCTGCGGTCGTCATCTTTGTCATGGGTCTTCTGTCCGATGTTGGCGCCCATTCATCGGGGCGCAGATCAGTGGAAACAAGAAAGGTTCAGTTTTACCTGCCTCCCGACAGGAGGTTTTGCCGCTTTGCTGCGCTATCGGACCGAGAAATTCGGCCTTGGCCGCAATCTGCCGTGGAAACCAGCCCACGTTGCGAGTCAGCCGGATTTGCGCGATAACTCCCATCGGTCGATGGGTCTGTAACACATTGCTGAAAGGAATTGCAAGCTGTCTGCACCTCCCGCACAAGATGCAGCCGCATCGCGGACGATGCTGCATACGGTCGCCAAACTGCACTATGAGGCGGACATGTCGCAGGTCGATATCGCGCGGCGGCTTGGCGTCTCCACCGCGACAATATCGCGCCTCCTGCAGCGGGCGAGAGCGGAGGGCATCGTGCGGATCGAAGTTCTCGATCTTGCAACCCCCGAAGGCATCACCACGCAACTGGTTGAGGCACTCGGGCTGCGTGACGCGGCGGTCATCGAAACGCCGTCAGCCGGTGCGCTGGCGGCGCTCGCTGCGCCGCTCGGCGCCTTGCTCAAGCAAGCGGGACTGACGGCCGGCAAGGTCGTCGCCATCGGCTGGGGGCGAGCCATTCGCGAGGTGATCCAGGCAGGCCTGCCGCGCATTCCCGGCGTTCTTACCGTCGCTGCCACCGGCGGCATGCAGCAGCAGGCGGCGCATTTTCAGATCAACGAGTTTGTGCGGCTGGCCGCAGAAGAGCTGGGCGGGACGCCGCATTTCATCCATGCGCCCTATCTGCCGTCGTCCGAATTGCGTGAGGTCTTCCTCGGCGATGCGGCCATCCGCGACAGCGTCGCGCTTTGGGACCGGACCGACGTTGCGATCGTCGGCATCGGCCTGCCCCATGCCATCAATCCGCCCGAAGCGAGCGCGGCCACGCTGAGCGAACAGGCCCTGTTTCATGCGGCGGGAGACGTCATCCGCCACTACTTCGACGCCGAAGGCAAGCTCATCCCGTGGGAGGGGGAGGGCCGGATGATCGCAATGTCGCCGGCCCAGCTTCGAGCCGTCCCGCTGGTGATCGGCGTTGCCGCCTCGCCGGAGAAGGCGAAGGCGATCATAGGTGCCGTCCGCGCCAGGCTCATCAATGCTCTGGTGACGGACACGAAGACGGCCCAGGCCATTCTCGAGGCTCTCTTGCCCCGATAATGCTGGGCACGCCGATACGTGACATCGGCACAGCTGATCGATTCCGGACCGATCGACACCCAACCCGCAGCCGCGAAATCATCGCCGCAAAATCATCAGTTGTGTCGTCAAGGCGTTGGAGCAATAGTCTGCGGGAGGGGCTCTGCGGAGCAGACAGATGGTGTCCGGTTTGAAAGCGTTTCGACCCCGGAAATGTGCGGTTGCAATTTCTTTCAGCAAAGTGTTACAACATTGCAGCTAGGCAAGCATGCGAGCCGAGCGGCGCAGTTTCCTGCACCTTGCGGAGGCTCGTAACGGGACTGCGCAGCAGGCTGGTCGGTTTCGACGGTCGATTTAATGACTGGGGCGCTTGGGAGGAGGCTGCCCCATAACAGCAAGCAGGCGAAACCCGCTTCTCGCCGCCAGCACTTCACAGAGCCGGGACGACTCGCAACGGCAAAATCTGCCAACATTAGGAGGAGGATGTTATGAAGAAGATTGTTGCCGCTCTGGCGGCTCTCGCCATCTGCGCAGCGGCGCTGGTCACGCCCGCATTGGCGCAGGACAAAAAATACACCATTGCGCTCATTCCGGGTCTTACCACCGACGGCTTTTACATCACCATGCGCAAGGGAGCCCAGGCGGCAGCCGATGCCCTTGGTGTGACCCTGGTTTTCCAGGGCGCCCCGGATTTCAATCCGGTAACGCAAGTCCCCGTGCTTGACGCGGTCATCGCCAAGAAGCCGGATGCCATCCTGATCGCGCCGACCGACAAGGTTCAATTGGTCGAACCCCTGCGCAAGGCCCATGACGCCGGCATTCCGGTGATCACCGTCGACACCTTCATCGGCAGCGGCGTCTACCAGACCGGCGCCGGCGAGGCGGATTTCCCACTGTCCTATATTGCCTCCGACAACATTCTGGGCGGCGAGATCGCCGCGCGGGCATTGGCCAAGGCCATAGGCGACAAGGGCAAGGTCTACGTTTCGAACGTCAAGCCCGGCATTTCGACCACCGACCAGCGTGAAGAGGGCTTCAAGAAGGAGATGGCGGCCAACCATACCGGCATCACCGTTCTCGAAACCCAGTTCAACGACAATGACGCCAACAAGGCCGCCTCGCAGCTGCAGGCTGTGTTCGCGCGCAATCCCGATCTCGTCGGGGTGTTCGGCGCAAACCTGTTCTCGGCGCTTGGCGCGGCGAATGGCGTCCAGCAGGCCGGGCAGACCGGCACCGTCAAGGTCGTGGCGTTCGACGCGCCGACCAGCATTGCCGACAACATCAACTCTGGCCTTGTCGACGTCGCGATTGCCCAGCATCCCGCGGAAATCGGCTATTTCGGCGTCGTGTCGGCCTATGCCCATCTGACCGGCCAGTCGATCCCGGTTGCGATCGGCACCGGCTTTACGATCATGGACAAGGCCAACATCGCCGACCCGAACATCTCGAAATACCTCTATTCCGAATAAGTCCAGCCAGTCTCCTTCCGGCCTGCCGGAAGGAGACCTGCGCCGGGTCGCTTTGACCCTGTTTGTCGGAGGCCGCTCTGCGGATCGGAACCATCCATGACTTCAACATCACCAACCGAAACGCATGTCGCTCCTCAGGCGGATCACGGTGATCCGGCCAGGAGCTGGCTCGCACGCATCGCCGAAGGGCGCGCCTGGCTGTTCCTTGCGGGCCTGATCATCTGTTTCGAGGTCTGGTCGAGGCTCTCCTTCGGCGCGACCTTCGTGCTCAACCCGTTCAACGTGCAGTCCATTGCGATATTCGCCGTGGCGCCGTTGCTGCTGGCGACCGGGCAGACCTTCGTCATCATTTCGGGAGGCATCGACCTCTCGCTGGGTTTCATCATGGGTCTCGCGGCCGTCGTCGCCGCCCACGCTACGAATATGGCTGGCGTCGCCATGCCGGTGCCTCTGGCCATGATGTTGGGCATTCTGGCGGCCGTGATCGTCGCCGGCGTGCCTGGCGTCATCAATGGCTTGCTGATCTCGCGCCTCAGAATTCCCCCTTTTATCGGCACGCTTGGCATGTTTGGCGTGGCGCGCGGCGCTGCGTTCCTGCTGGCCGGCGGCACGACGGTGCCGGTCCAGAATTCCTGGTTCGCGCTGCTTGGCAACGGCAGGTTCTACGGGGTGCCTTATCTCGTCATCATTGCCGCCGTCTTTGTCGTGGTGATGCACTACATCCTGAGCCAGACCCGGTTCGGCCAGCATAACTACGCCATCGGCGCCAATGTGCAGGCGGCGCGCCGCGCCGGCATCGACATCAGGGGCCACATCCTGCGCCTCTACGTGCTTTCGGCGATGTGCGCCGGCCTCGGGGGCGCGCTCTATGCAGCGCGCTTCACCGCGGGCGCCGCCCAGGCCGGCGAGCCCTTGCTGCTGGACAGCGTGGCAGCCGTGGTAATCGGCGGCGCCAGCCTGTTCGGTGGCTCAGGCACCATCTTCGGGACGGTCGCCGGCGCCTTGGTCATCGCGGTCATTCAATACGGGCTGGTTTTCGTCAATGTCGAGCCGTTCTGGCAGTTCATCGCCGTCGGCCTCGTCATCATTATCTCCGTCCTTATCGACCAGGCGCAGCGCCGGTTCAGTGGAGCTCGCCAGGATGAATAGTTCCGAACAAACCGCCCCCCTCCTCGAAGTCCGGCACCTTTCCAAGCATTTCGGCGCGGTACAGGCGCTGAACGATTTCTCCATGGCCGTGCGGCCGGGCGAAGTGGTGGCGCTGGCCGGCGACAACGGCGCCGGCAAGACGACGCTGATCAAGGCGATATCGGGCGTCTTTCAGCCGACCGGCGGTGAAATTCTGCTGAGGGGGCAGCCGGTCACCTTCGCGACGCCGCAGGAGGCGCGCGAAAAAGGCATCGAGACCATTTATCAGGATCTCGCTCTCGCCGACAATTTGTCCATCGGCGCCAATATCTTCCTCGGGCGTGAACCCATGCGCAAGGCTTTCGGTTTCTTGCCGGTGCTCGATCGCAAGGCGATGGCCGTCGCCGCCAAGCAGACGATGGGACGGCTGGACTTCCATGTCAGCCGGCTCGACGCCCCGGTCAGCAATTTCTCCGGCGGTCAACGGCAGGCCGTTGCCATCGGCCGGGCCGTCTACTGGGATGCGCAGATCCTGATCATGGACGAACCGACCGCGGCCCTCGGGGTGCCGGAGCAGCGCAAGGTCATCTCGCTCATCCACCAGCTCAAGGCGCAAGGCCGGGGAGTGATCTTCATCTCGCACAATCTGCAGGACATTTTCGCCGTTTCCGACCGTATCGTCGTGCTGCGCCGCGGCATCCAGGCCGGCGAGCGCAAGATTTCGGAGACTAATCATGACGAAGTCGTCAAGCTCATGGTTGGCGGATAGGCCGAGCGCCCGCCCGATTTCCGGCGAAACATGCTCGCCCCGACGGTGACAAAATGCCATCCAGATACGCTCGGCGCGGCGGAAGGAAGCAGGACGGCGAGCAGGGTCGACATTGCCTGAGGATGTCACTATATAGCGGCGGCTTTGGCCGCGTATCCTAGGGTTGCGCAGCGAATGGCGCCGCAAACGTGCCGCGTAATGTGATACCTATTGTCATACAAATTGACTGGTTTGCCGGAAAATAACAAGTAGAAACAATGGCGCGATCCGGGACCTGATCCCAGCCAACGGTGCCAGTCTGCTCAGGAAAATAGAATCTCCTTCAGAATTAGAATGTGCTCCTTGAACCTTCGATTTCCGTCAGCCCTGTGGAGCTTGGGCAAGATCGGCTTGCCGGGTGACGGCGACTCGGTTGGAATAGGAGCGTGCATCTTTTCGGGGATGCCGGCGTTTATGATTACCAACCGGCGCAGCCGCCAGGGAACAGCAGCATGAGCGAACACGCGATCGAGTTCTTGCAGGAGTGGATCGGCGAAAAGGTCCACTGCCAGTCCTCGCTGGACAGGATCGAGGAGCAGGCCGAGACCCTCGCCAAGGAATGCGCGGCGAAGGCTGCTGAGGCCGGCATACCGCTGGAGGATATCCAGGAAGAGGTCGGCGACATTCAGGAACTTATCGCGTCGAGGCTGGAAGAGGCGGCTGAGGCCGACCAGGACGAAAAGAATTCGGACAGGCCTGCCGAGTGACCTGCCGACCGACCCGGCAAAAGGCGTCTATTCACCTGTGCGATGCGTGACACGCCACACAGTTCTACTTTCTCTGCCTAGCCCCGAATTTGCTCTTGAGCCATGCCTTTGGCAGCGCCGGCACGAAATTGCCGTCGCGCCCGGTCATGTCGTCATTGGCGGCCAGCGCATTGAGGATAGCTTCCTCCACACTCCCGATCACGGCGTCGAAGAACGGGTCGATGTCGGTATCCGGGATAAAGTCGGCGCTGGCGATGCGGCCTGACGGCGCCATCGCCGCCTCGCGGTTGGCGGTCGAAAAGGCCAGGAAAATATCGCCCGAGCTGTGATAGCCGAAGCCGCCGGTCATGGCGACGCCGAGCGGCACCCGGCGTGCCAAGCGCTTCATCTGATGCGGCAGCAACGGCGCATCGGTGGCGACGATCCCGATGATCGAGCCCTTCTCGGCGCGCGGCGTGCTTTCGTGGATCGCCGGTGCCACGAGATCGGGCCCGGCGCGCAGGCCGCGAATGGTAAAAATTGCTCCGCGTGCCGAAATTCGCCTGCACGAACGCGCCGACCGTGTAGCGCCGGCCGTACCATTCGACGAGGCGCGATGCCGTGCCGGAGCCTGCCTTGAAACCGAAGGCGATCATGCCGGTGCCGCCGCCGACGCTGCCTTCCTCGATCGATCCGCTGGTCGCGCCATCGAGGGCCGCGGCGACATGCTCAAACCCGAGATGGTGGCCATTGATGTCGTTCAGGAAGCCGTCATAGGTCTCCGCCGCCACCGGCAGGCCCCAGCCGCTGTCGAGCGCGGCCGGCAGCACGCGCTGCATCCAGCGCAGCGTTCCGTCGCGTGAAACGCCGCAGGATGGTGATCGGAAAATCGAAGGCACCGGTTTCCTCGATGATGTGCGAGCCGGTCAATTCGCCATTGCCGTTCTGGCCGAAAATGCCGGCAAACACCGGCGTGGCCAGTTCGGCGCGCGGTCTGGGCAGGATGGCGGTCACGCCGGTGCGCACCGGCCCCTCGCCGACCACCAGCGCACCTTCGCCCGAAATCAGCGTCGAATAACCGACCGCAACGCCAGCCACATCGGTGATCGCGTTGAACGGTCCGGGCGTTCCGTCAAAACGAATGCCGAAGGCTCGCGCACGCGGCCTGCCGGAAGGCGTCGTCTGGTGATGTGGATTGCCGGAAATCATCGGCACTCAAAACAGCGAGCCTTGGCTGCCAGGCTCCTTGGCTTTGGCGGCCGGCTTTGCAACAGTTTTCGGCCGTGCCGCGCCGCTGGTCGCAACCGCATCGGCGGTTCCGTCGGCGAACTCCAGCGAAAGTGCCATCCCCGGCGCCACTTCCGCCGCTTGATTGATCACTGCGCCGTCGGCATCTTTCACCAGGGCGAAGCCGCGCGCCAGCACCGCCTTGTGCGACAGCGTCGCCAGCAGCCGGTCGGCCTGGGTCAGTTTCCCGCGCAAACGCTCGAGCCGCACCGAAATCACCCGGTCCTGCCGCCGCGACAGCGCCGTCAGGGCATCTGCCTGCAATTTCTGCCGCCTTGCGAGCGGCGCCGGCGACAGCCGCGCCGCGGTGCGCGAAAACCGCGTTCGCCGCTCGCGCACGATGGCGAAGAACGCCGCTTGCGCGCGGCCAAGGTCGCGGCCGGCCAGTGTGCGGGCCTCGTTCATGCGTCGCGACAGGGTGGCCGGCGTCAGCCGCTGCGCCTGAAGCCTGGCTCGCTTGCGCTGGACGCTGACGGACAGCGCTCGGCCAAGCCGGCTCGTCGCCTCGTCGAAACGCCGGCGCGGCAATGCCAGCAACTGGTCGGGCGAGGGCAGCGCCCGGGTGGCGGCACGCACCGCCTGGCGCTTGCGCTCGAAATTGCGCGACACCGCGGCCTTGAGCCGCGCACCAAGGCCGGCAAGCGTCACTTCGAGGTCGGCGCGTACGGGCACGGCGATTTCGGCGGCACCCGTCGGTGTCGGCGCCCGCACATCCGCCGCCAAGTCGATCAGCGTCCAGTCCGTTTCATGGCCGACGGCGGAAATCACCGGAATGCGCGAGGCGGCGACGGCGCGGGCCAGCGCCTCGTCATTGAACCCCCAAAGATCCTCGAGGCTGCCGCCGCCGCGCGCCACGATCAGCAGGTCGGGCTGCGGGATGACGCCATCCTGCGCCAGTCCGTTGAAGCCGTTGACGGCGGCGGTCACTTCGGCGCCGGCCGTTTCGCCCTGCACTCGCACCGGCCAGACCAGCACATGCAGCGGAAACCGGTCCTTGATCCGGTGGATGATGTCGCGAATGACAGAGCCTGTCGGCGAGGTGACGACGCCGATGACGCGCGGCATGAACGGCAGCAAGCGCTTGCGGCCGGCATCGAACAGGCCTTCGGACTGCAGCCGGCGCTTGCGCTCTTCCAGCAGTGCCATCAGCGCCCCGGCGCCGGCGGGCTCCAGATTGTCGATGACGATCTGGTAGGTGGATTTTCCGGGATAGGTGGTGAGCCGGCCGGTGGCGATCACCTCCATGCCTTCTTCCGGGCGGAACTTCAGCCGGCCCATCGTGGTCTTCCAGACCACGGCGTCGAGCCGTGCGCGGTCGTCCTTGAGGCAGAAATAGGCATGGCCGGAGGAATGCGGTCCGCGATAGCCTGATATTTCGCCGCGCACCCGCACATTGCCGAAGACGTCCTCGACCGTGCGCTTCAGCGCGCCGGAAATCTCGCTGACCGTGTATTCGGTGGCGTTGGTACGTGATTCGGATGCAGCGTCGCTCATTGGCCGATTGGGGGGCGGTTGTTGGCCGGCGTCAAGGCCGTCGCTCGTAGCCGATGTCATAACTCGATCTTAACCCGATCTGATGACTGTGCGGAAAAGAGAGTGGCCAGGACGCATGAGCCGTCGTCTTCAACGCAGCCCATTAACGTTCCAGGTCACGCTGACGGTGATGGCGCTTGCCATTTTCGCGCTTGCCATGGTCGTCGGCTTTGGCTTTTACGCCACTGTGCAGGCGGATAGCGTCTCCCTCGAGCGGCAGAAAATCCTTTTCGCCAACGGCATGCGGGACCGGATGGCGGCGGTGGATCGCGAGCAGGAAAGCATCTCAGTCTGGGACGATTCCGTCATCAATGCCAAGGCCGGCAACGTGGACTGGATGATCGATAACATCAGCGTCTGGATGTATTCCTACTATGGGCATGATCGGGTCTATGTACTGGATGCCGCCGATCGTCCGGTCCATGCGATGCGTGAAGGAAACGTGCTGGCGCCGGCGCGTTACAGCGAGGATGAATCGGTTCTGTTGCCCACGGTCGAAAGGGTGCGCCGGTTGATCCGCGAGCCGGCGAAAGAAGACCTGGCCGGCGGTCCGGTCAAATTGGCCGCAGGGGATCTGGTGGAGCTTGACGGAAAACCTGCCATCCTCAGCATCATGCCGCTGGTGCCGAGTTCCGACCGCGTCATCCAGACGCCTGGCAGCGAATACCTTCATATCTCGGTGGACTTCATCACCGACGCGCTGCTGGCCAAGATCGCCGGGCAATATCTGTTGGCGGGCGCCCGCCTGCTGCCGTTGTCGCAGCCGGTTGGCGGGGCTGCCATTCCGCTGGTCGACTCACGCGGCGTCATCCTGGCTTATGCCGGCTGGGATCAGGAGCGGCCCGGCAGCGCGCTTGTGCGCGAGGCAGGGCCGGCCCTGATCGGTGGCGCGCTGCTCGCGGCAGGTGTCCTGGCATTCCTGCTGCGCCGCCTCCGCCGTGCATCGTCGGCGCTGCAGACCAGTCAGGCCGAGGCGCAGTATCTCGCCTTCCACGACACGCTCACCGGCCTTCCCAACCGGGCGCTGTTCGAGGACCGGCTCCGGCGCGCTTTGCTCACGGCCAGTCACGAAACAGCCAAAGTGGCGCTTCTTTATCTCGACCTCGACCGTTTCAAGCATGTCAACGACACGCTTGGCCATCCTGCCGGCGACGAGCTTGTCCGCCAGACCGCCGCGAGGCTCCAGCAGGCAATCCGGGAGGTCGACACGGTGGCACGGCTCGGCGGTGATGAATTCGCCATGATCCTGATTGATGTTGACGACATCCGAGGCGCCGAGGATGTTTCGGAGGGGCTGCTTCAAAAGCTGCAGGAGCCGTTCAAGCTGGCCGACGACCAGGTTTTTGTCAGCGCCAGCATCGGCATAGCATTGTCGACCGGTCCGGATGCCGATGCGGACGACTTGCTGCGCAAGGCCGATATCGCGCTTTATGAAGCCAAGAAGAACGGCCGCGGCCGCTACCAGGTCTTTGCCGGCGACATGGACGACCTCCTGTTGCGCAAGCGCCAGGTTGAGAGCGAGCTTCGCCATGCCCTGAATGGCGGAACCGGGATCAAGCTGGCGTATCAGCCGATCTTTGCGGCGGACGGCAGCACGATCCTCGGTGCCGAGGCGCTGATCCGCTGGGGACATGAGGTCCATGGTGGCTTGCCGCCAGCACAATTCATCGCCATCGCCGAAGAACGTGGCATGATCGGCCAGCTTGGCAAATGGGTGCTGCAAGAGGCTTGCCGCTTCGCTGTCGGCACCGAATTGCCTTGGGTGGCCGTCAACGTGTCGCCACTGCAACTGCGCGACACCGGTTTCGCCGAGCAGCTTGCGGCGGTTCTCGCCGAGACCGGATTGGCGCCAGGGCGCCTGCAGCTCGAGATCACCGAGGGCGTGCTGTTGGACAACAACGATACGACCAGGACGGCTCTGGCTGCCTTGCGCCGGTCGGGGATCGCCATAGTGCTCGACGATTTCGGCACCGGCTATTCGTCGCTGAACTATCTGCGCCGCCACGCTATCGACAAGCTCAAGATCGACCGCTCCTTCGTGAACCTCCTCGGCCGCGACGAGAGTTCGGCGGCGATCATCAGGGCGCTTGTCGATCTTGCCGACGCTCTTGACGTCGGTGTCACCGCGGAAGGCGTGGAGACCGAGGAGCAAAAGGCGCTGCTCGTCGCCATGGGCTGCCGAGAGTTTCAGGGCCATCTGCTGTCGCTGCCGCTGGAGCCGGCGCAATTGCTGCGGCTGGCCGGCCTTTTGCCTGGCAAGGACAGCACGCCGGCAGCAGTTTCCGCCTGATCCTTACCAGCCCGGCACGATCTGGTTCGGCTTGCCCCGCTTCATCTTCGAAAAGGCTGCGAAGTCGAAGTTTCCCGTCTCTTCGCCGAGCGGCACGGAAATATTGTCGAGGCTTTCCGAAATGTGACGGGCCAGCGCGTCGACGATCTCCGGCCGCGACGTCTGGCCGCGCATGATGCCGATGCGGCAATCGGGCAGGGTGCCGAATCCGTCGGCGTCGCCCAGCACCCGCATGCCGGGGCGCAGCGCGCATTCCGGCAGCACCGAGATCGCCAGGCCGGAAAGCACCGCGGCGGTGATGACGGTCGCCGAGAAGCTGGTGAACAGGATGCGGTAGTCGCGGTTCTGCCGGTCGAGCACGTCGACCGCGGCCCGCCGCCAGATGCAGTTCGGCCGGCCGAAGGCCATCGGCAGAACGTCCTGTTCATGCGTCGCATGGTTGGCCGAAGTCACCCACAGCAGCGGTTCGCGCCGCACCACTTCCGACTGGCCGTGCGCGTCACTATGCGTCACCAGTGCCAGATCGAGATTGCCGCGCTTGATATGCTCGACCAGCCCCGGCGTCGGCTCGCAGATCACGGTCAGTTCGACACGTGGATTGGAACGGGCGAAGCGGGCCATGATCTCGGGCAGGAAGCGATCGGCATAGTCGTCCGGCGTGCCGATGCGGATCGTGCCTTCGAGCCGCCGGTCGTCGAAGGCGGCCAGCGTTTCCCGATTGAGGAACAGCAACCGTCTTGCGTAGGAGAGCAGCCTGTCGCCTTCCTCGGTCAGCCTGTTGGTGCGCCCGTCCTTTTCGAACAGCGGCTTGCCGATCCGCTCCTCCAGCCGGCGCATCTGCATGGACACCGCCGACTGGGTCCGATGCACCGCTTCCGCCGCGCGGGTGAAGCTGCCGGTGTCGACGATTGAGACGAAGGTCTGCAATTGATCGAGATCGAGTGGCGCTTTCATCGGTCCAATCCATCACTAGTGTTGATGTTAAAGATTAGAAACATTCGTTGGATTAATCAATCGAACGATGGCAAATTTACGACTGTCCACATGACAGCATGTGAATCGGGACCGGAACGGCCGCTGTTGCCAGCGCCGATCGCGCGTCTTCGTCCGTTCGAATGAAGGAGACTGACATGGCTACGTTTGATTTCGCCACCGAGACTTCGCGCATCACGTCGCGTCCGGCTATTGCGACGCGCGTGGTCAACACCATCTCCAGCGTCTATCGCGCCTGGAAAAACCGCCGCGCCTTCTATCGCCTTGGCGAGATGTCGGACGCCGAACTTGCCGACATCGGCTTGACGCGCGCCGATCTCCACGTCGCCATCGACGTGCCGTTTGGCCGCGATCCAACCGAGAGGCTTCGCATTATCGCAGCCGATCGCACAGACACGATCGAGGATATTGCCCGCAAAGTGACCTGATCGATGGTTGCGTGCCCTTAGGGCGCGCGGTGCTTGGATTTCGCAGGCTCCCACTCCCTGCCGGTTTCCCCGCCGGCCCGCCTGCGCACTGCCCGGTCCTCCCAAGGATCGGGCATTTTTCTTTTTGAAATCAGCCGAAGGCCAGCTTCACGCTACCGCCGGTCCATGCCTCGCTTGAACTGATCGAAGATCGACTCCATGCCCTTCTGGTAATCGTCGCGTTGCTGCGCGCCCGCTTCGAACATCTTGCCGAACAAATCGTCGAACGGATTGCGTGGCCTGCCGCTCGGATTGGCCTGTGGCTGCGGCGTTTCGCGCTGCTGTGGTGCCTGACGCGGCTGCGGCTGTTGCGCGCCGCCGCCGAACATATCCTGCAGCACCTTGCCGAGCGGATTGTCGCCGTAGGGATTGGGCGCCTGCTGCGGCTGACCCTGCGGCTGCTGCGCGCCGCCGAACATGTCCTGCAGCATCTTGCCGAACGGATTGTCCATCGGGCCGGGCTGCGGCGCCTGGCGCTGTTGCGGTGCCTGCGCGCCGCCGCCGGCCTGCCGCATCATCTGCTCGATGATCTCGCCGAGCGGATTGCTGCCGCCGCCGAATCCGCCTGCTGCCTGCATCTGATTTGTGGTCTGCTTGAACAGGCCGCCCATCATCATCGAAGCCACGACCGGGAGCATCTGCTGCAAGATCTGCTGGCTGACGCCGCTCGCCTGTGCTGCCTGGCTGGCAACGGCGCGGGACAGGTCTTTTGAGCCGAACAGATGGCCAAGAATCCCGTTGCCTTCATCGACGCCCTGCGGCGAGAAGGCCCGGCCTGCGTCCTCGAAATATTTGGCGTGCTGGCCGCTGGCCATTGCCGTCATGAACGCGCCGAGCCCGTAGGGGTCGGAGGTGCTGCGCTTCAGCCCCTGTGAAAAGGCCGGCAGCAGCGCCTCGACCGCCGATTGCGCTTGCTGCTGCGAAAGGCCGAACTGTTGGGCCAGGGCCTGCATGCCGTTACCGTTCTGCGCCTGCGCCAGAATGTCGAACAAGGAAGCCATTGGTTTTCTCCTCGGGAAAATCCTCGTAGAAGAGCCTACCGCATCGGCCCGAAAATCGGAATCGATTTCGGAAAGCGCGTTTCCCGAGCCGTCAGCCAAGCCGATAGCAAACGGCTAATACGCATACTCCATGAACACCGGCTCGATCGAGCCGCCCCAGCGCGTATGATAGGCGGAGAGCAGTTCCTCGGCGCTGGTGGTGCCGCGCGCGACGACTTCGTCCAGCGTGCTGAGGAACGACGTTTCGTCGTAGCCGTCGCGGTTCTTGCGGCCGCGGTTCTTCAGCCCCATGCGCGAGATGACGAGCACGTCGCGGGCGATCTCGCGCAGTGTCGTATTGCGGAACGGCGCCGAAATGCCCTGTTCCGGCACGGCGTTGCGCATCGCCAGCACCTCTTCATAGCTCCAGCTTGAGGTCAGCGCCTCGGCCGCGTCGAGCGCCGCCGCGTCGTAGAGCAGCCCGACCCAAAAAGCCGGCAGCGCGCAGATGCGCCGCCATGGTCCGCCATCGGCGCCGCGCATTTCAAGGAAACGCTTCAGTCGCACGTCGGGGAACAGCGTCGACAAATGGTTCGCCCAATCGCCCATCGTCGGAAGCCCGTCAGAAATCTCGTTGCGGGCCGCACCTGCCATGAACTGGCGGAAGGAGACGTGCGTCATGTCGTGGTAGTGGCCGTCGCGGATGACGAAGTACATCGGCACGTCGAGCGCCCATTCGACATAGTCGGCGAAGCCGAAATCGGGCGAGAAGCAGAAGTCGAGCAGCCCCGAGCGCTGGTTGTCGGTGTCGCGCCAGATGTCGCCGCGCCAGCTCTGAAATCCGTTGGGCCGGCCCTCAGTGAACGGCGAGTTGGCGAACAGCGCCGTCGACAGCGGCTGCAGCTTCAGCGACACCTGCATCTTGCGGCGCATGTCGGCCTCGCTCTCGAAGTCGAGATTCACCTGGATGGTGCAGGTGCGGTACATCATGTCGAGGCCCTTGGTGCCGACCTTGGGCATGTAGCGCGTCATGATCTCATAGCGCGACTTTGGCATTTTTGGCGTCTCGGCCAGCGACCATTTCGGGCTGCCGCCGAGCCCGAGGAAGCGGATGCCTATCGGCTCGGCGATCTCGCGCACCTGCGCCAGATGCGCGTTGCCCTCGCGGCAGGTCTGGTGGATTGTTTCCAGCGGCGCGCCGGACAGTTCGAATTGGCCGCCGGGCTCCAGCGAAATCGCCCCCCGGCCGGTCGGCTCGACCAGGCCGATGATGCGGCCGGCATCCATGATCGGATCCCAGCCGAGTTTTTCCTGCATGCCCTCAAGAATGGCGCGGATGCCGTGCTCGCCGCCATAGGGCACCGGCGCATTGCCGTCGACATAGAATGGGAATTTCTCGTGTTCGGTGCCGATGCGCCATTTGTCGCGCGGCTTGTTGCCTTCAGCCAAGTGCTCGACAAGCTCGTCGACGCCTTCGATCGGCCGGAAATCGGTTGTGTCGCGCGCCATTACAAGTCCTCTAGCACATGACCCCGAAAATCGGCTTCGATTTTCGGAAAGGATCATGTGCCCAATCAAGTGCTACAGCGTCCTTTGCGCGTCCGAAAGGACGCGCGGCGCTGTAGGTGGTCGGACGACCGCCGGCGCTAGATGGACGAAATGTCAGTAGGCGATCAAGCGAAAAATCCTGAGCCACAGGGTAACTGGAATTGATTGGCTGCTTCTTCCTTCTCCCACAAGGCCCACAAGGGGAGAAGGGAAGTGCCTCACCAGTCTCCGATTGTCGCCTGTATCACCGCCAGCGCCGCCACAGCAGCCGTATCGGCGCGCAGGATGCGCGGACCGAGAGGAATCGCGGTTACGAAAGGCAGCTCCCGCAGCATCCTTCGTTCCTCGTCGGAAAATCCGCCCTCGGGGCCGACCAGCAGCCCGAGCTTCTTCTCCCGCACCGCCTGCAGCGCCGGCAGCGGATTGTTGGTGGAAGCATCCTCGTCGCAGAAGATCAACCGCCGCTCCTTGTCCCAGCCGGCCAGCAGGCGCTCGATTTTTTCCGCTTCGCGCACTTCCGGCACCGCAAGGATGCCGCATTGTTCGGCGGCCTCGACGACATTGGCGCGCAGCCGTTCGATGCCGGGCTTTGCCACCTGCGTGTGCTGGGTAATGACCGGCTGCAGGACGCCGGCGCCCATCTCGACCGCCTTCTGCACCAGATAGTCGAGCCGACCCTGCTTAAGCGGCGCAAAGCAGTAGACGAGATCGGGCAGCGGCGGCTGCGGCCGCTGCAATGCCAGCACCTTCAGCCGCACCGTCTTTTTGGACCTGGCGGCGATAGAAGCCGACCATTCGCCGTCGCGGCCGTTGAACAACAGGATTTCGGCGCCCTCACCGAGCCGCAGCACATGCATCAGGTAATGGCCCTGCTGCGGGCTCGCCTCGAACTCGATATCCGGTCCGAGGTCGTCCGGCACGAACAGCCGCTGCATCTTGTAATTGGCGCGCATCGCCGAGGAATGGGCGAGCCGGCTCTTGGCGTCAAGTCTCGGCCGACAGATGCCACACTGGCACATAGCTTTGCCTCAGCACGGCAACGGTGGTCGCCGGCGTGAGCAGGCGGATTGGACGGTCGGCAAAACCGCCGAACCCCACGGGATCGCCGTCCACCGGATCGCCCCCCACACGATCACCATAGCCTGCGAACGACCAGCGCAGCGCCTTGCCGCCGCGCATCGCATAGGCATTGCCGCCGTCCGCAACCATGGCGCCGTCCGGCAACCCGGCAAGCTCTTCTACGGATACGACCGGTGCCTGCCCACCCGACGCCAGCCGCTCCCTATGCAGCCGCTTGTCGACCTGCGGTGCGCGCGGCGCGGCAATGCCGAAGGCCATGCCGAAGCGCCGGACGAAGTCCCTGGCCCGCTCGCGCCGGCAGAAGAAGCAGGGCCGATGCCCGGCCGAGAGTGCGGTCACCTCGTCCAGGAAAAACAATTCGGTCCAGCCGGCCTTGCCCACCGATTGGTCGTCGCTTTGCCTGTTGCGGCCCATCGGCTCGCGCCGCACATCGCGGAATCCGCATACGCAGATGATCCAGGCCTGCAGCGCCCAGCGCTTTTTCAGCAGCGTCTTCGTTTCGGGGTCATGGATGATGCCGCGATTGCCCATGAACAGGCCGCGCTCCGGCACGGCGTGGATGACGCCGAACGGGTCGACCCGATTCTGCAGTGGCATAGCTTTCTCCCCGAATACGTATCTTGGCCGGAATGACGGCGGCATGATATCGCTCGTCGCATCGTTTTCATGTCAGCAGGTTTTTCGATGCGGGTGCTGGTGGTCCAGAATTTCGACAGCGAGGGCCTTGGCCAGATCGGCGCAGCGCTTGTCGAGGCAGGCGCCGATATCGATCTGCGCCGGCCCTATGGTGGCGAGATGCTGCCGCAGGACAGCGCTGCGCACGACGCCATGGTCGTGCTCGGCGGCGCCCAGAATGCGCTGGACGACGAGATCTGCCCGTATTTTCCTGAACTTCTCGACCTGACGCGCGATTTCGCCGGCAAGGATCGCGCCGTGCTCGGTATCTGCCTTGGCAGCCAACTGGTGGCGCGCGCCTTCGGTGGCGAGAACCGGATCGGCGGCGCCTCGGAATTCGGCTGGCACAAGGTCTCGCTCACGCCGGCGGCGACGGCCGATCCGGTGCTCGCAGCGCTGCCCGAAAATTTCCCGATCTTCGAATGGCACGACGACACCTTTGTCTTGCCCGAAAATGCCGTGCGGCTCGCCGGCAACGAAGTCGCCGAGAACCAGGCGTTTCGCATCGGCCGTGCCGTCTATGGCTTTCAGTTCCATTTCGAGGCGGACCGGCCGATGGTCCGCGACTGGAGCGCATCCTTCGCATCGCTCATTGCCGAACGGCACCCGGACTGGAGCGATCGGCTCGATGACGAAATGGCCCGCCACGGAGCGGATGCCGATGCCGCCGGGCTGGCCATCGCCCGCGCCTGGGTGGCGACGATCTGATCAGTCAGTATCGACGTTGCATATTTGGCACGCCGGCAAAAATCCGCTGTGGACAGCATGTTTCGTGCTTGGCTTGTGGCCGCCCGCCACCCTAGAAGGCACCCGCTCTGCATCTTCGGTGCAACGCGATGAACCTTTTGGGTCACTCGCGCGACACATCGCCGATACAGAACATGCCTAAAAGCGCGAAATCGTCGAAACTTTAAGACGCTTTTTCCGTTTCAACCCATTCGTAACCCACCCCGTGCACAGATGCAGGAAGCTCAACAAGAGATGACGTCCGTGAAAGCAGCGCTTCTGTCCTTTGTCATGTTGTCGGCCATAGTGTTGTGCGGCTTCGGCACCTATGCCGGCGACGCAGCCAACAACCACAACGCCGTCGACGGCTACGGCGTCACCGCCGCGCTTCGCTAAGCGCTTTTACCCCTCTCGCCTGACACCACCAGGATACGCTTGTCGGCTCCGTCGACGACGAGCGCGCTGAGGTTTCCCGTCTGGTAGGCGAGCGTGTCGATATTGACGCGGTTGACCATCACCTCGGCCTCCGACACCGGCGTGTGGCCATGCACCACGATTTTTGGATGCAGGCCGGAATGAGTGTGGAAGACATCGCGAATCCAGATCAGGTCCTGCGCACTCTGACATTCCAGCGCAATGCCCGGCCGGATGCCGGCATGGCAGAAGAAGAAGTCGCCGAAGGTCAGTGAAAACGGCAGCGACTGCAGGAACTCGACATGGCTTTTCGGCACGGCCTCGACAAGTGCTGCATGGCCTTGCCGCAATGCCGCCTCGGACCTGCCGAACCACGCGCCGCCACCTTCATTGAGCGCTACGCCATAGGATTGCGCGGTCTGGATGCCGCCATAGCGCATGAAAAGCCCGTCCGCATCGGGAGTGTCGAGGAAGTCTAGGAAGCCGATGTCGTGGTTGCCGGCGAGCATCAGGTGGCGCGGGTCGCGTTTTCGCACTTCGATCAGGAAATCGATGACGCCCTTTGAGTCCGGGCCGCGGTCGACATAGTCGCCGAGATGGACGACACGCCAGTCGGCCGGCCGCGCCTGGCTGATCTCGGCCGCAATCCGGCGGTACATGGCGGCGAGCAGGTCGAGCCGGCCATGCACGTCGCCGACCGCATAGATGCGCATGCCTTCCGGTCCGCGCGCGTCGAGAAAGTGGATGCCGGGGGCAGTCAATGCTTCCATCTCCGTGATCATGCCGCCACGGGAGTCTAACGCCGAAGCTGATCCTTGCCCATGTCGGTCACCAGACGCTTTCCGCACAGTGCCAGCGTGATGTCCATCTCCTTGCGGATGATTTCCAAGGCTTTGGTGACTCCATCCTTGCCGAGCGCGCCGAGCCCGTAGAGGAAAGGCCGGCCGATATAGGTGCCCTTGGCGCCGAGACACAGCGCCTTCAGCACGTCCTGGCCAGAGCGGATGCCGCCATCCATATGCACTTCGATCGTGTCGCCGACCGCGTCGGCGATTTCTTCCAGCACCGAAATCGACGACGGCGCGCCGTCGAGCTGGCGTCCGCCATGATTGGAGACGATGATCGCGTCCGCGCCGGTCTTGGCCGCCATCAGCGCGTCCTCCTTGTCGAGGATGCCCTTCAGGATCAGCTTGCCGCCCCAGCGCTCCTTGATCCAGGCGACGTCCTTCCACGACAGATGCGGATCGAATTGCTCCGTCGTCCACGACGACAGCGAGTTGAGGTCGCCGACGCCCTTGGCGTGGCCGACGATGTTGCGGAAGGTCCGGCGCTTGGTGCCGGCCATGCCAAGGCACCAGCTCGGCCTGGTCGCCACCTGCCAGACATGCTTCGGCGTGAAGCGCGGCGGCGCCGACAGTCCGTTGCGGATGTCCTTGTGGCGCTGGCCGAGGATCTGCAGGTCGAGCGTCAGCACCAGCGCCGAGCACTTCGCCGCCTTCGCCCTGTCGATGAGACTGAGGACGAAATCCTTGTCGCGCAGCACATAGAGCTGGAACCAGAACGGCTTCCTGGTCACCGATGCGACATCCTCGATCGAGCAGATGCTCATCGTCGACAGCGTGAACGGCACGCCGAATTCCTCCGCCGCCTGCGCCGCCAGCATCTCGCCGTCGGGGTGCTGCATGCCGGTCATGCCGGTCGGCGCCAGCGCCACCGGCATCGCCACCTTCTCGCCGATCATGGTCGATTCCAGCGAGCGGTTGCTCATGTCGACCAGCACGCGCTGGCGGAACTTGATCTTTTGGAAATCCTCCTCATTGGCCCGGTAGGTGCTTTCGGTCCATCCACCGGAATCGGCATAGTCGAAGAACATCTTCGGCACGCGGCGGCGCGCCAGGTCCTTGAGATCGGCGATGGTGAGGATCATGCTCATGGGCTTCCCGCTGATGGTTCGCTAATTCGTCGTAATTCTTGGCCGGCTCTCACGAGCGTTTTCTTGCCGGCTCGCTGTCGCCGGCTTCTGAGCGCTGCATCAGCCTCAGCCGCGACACGCGTTGCCAGTCGCCGCTGCGCTCGGCCTCGGCCATGGTGCGTTCGACATGGGTGATGTGGTCCATCGCCGCCTGCCGTGCGGCCGCCGGATCGCCGGCCTTGACCGCTGCGTAGATCGCCCGGTGCTGCGAAAGCAGCGCCTCGCGCGCGCCCGGCACGTTGAACACCAGGAGCCGGTTCTGGAACACGCCCTCCGACAGCAGCCGGTAGCACGAGCGCAGCGTGTGCAACAGGATGATGTTGTGCGCGCATTCGCAGATCGCGTGGTGGAACTCGACGTCGATTTCCGCCTCGTCGTCGAAATTGCCGGTCCGGTGCGCCTCGTCCATGCGCGCCATGATGCGGTCGAGCAGCGCCAGATCGTCTGGTGTGGCGCGCCGCGCCGCATACTCGGCCGCCACCGCCTCGATCTCGCGGCGGTATTCCAGATAGTCGGTCGCCGCCTTGCGGTGCATGGAGATCAAGTCCGTCACCGGCTTGGTGAACAGCTGGCCGATGACGTCGGCGACATGGGTGCCGCCGCCGGGCCGGGTCGTCAAAAGCCCGCGCCCCTCCAGCGCCTTCAGCGCATCGCGCAGGATCGGCCGCGACACCTCGAACCGGCGCGCCAGCTCGCGCTCGCCCGGCAGCCTGTCGCCGGTGCGCAGAACGCCTTCTAGGATTAGGCTTTCGATCTGCTGCACCACCTCGTCGGCGGTGCGGGAATGCTCGATCCTGGAGAAAATGTCGCTCAACGGGGATGGCCTGGGGATTGAACCGGTGTCGCGCAGGATAAAGCCAGTGTCGGCAACTGGTCAAATTATTTATCCAGTTTGCCCGCTTGGCCGGGGCCGACGTCGTCCCGGCATATCGCTTTCGGCTAATTTGTTGTTTGCGTGCCCCGGCAATTGGCTCTAGAGGGACGCGAGTGCACCAGGCCCGGGGGACCAGCCGTGGCAGATGACCCGTCCAATCTCGAATTCCAGCCGCGCGTCGAGGGCAGCGTCATGGGCTTTCCCGCGCATGAGGGACGGCCTGGCGCGCTCGGCGAGGTTCACGCCCGTCCGCATCCGCTGGTCGAGAAGCCGCGCGTTCTGGTGCAGCTTTCGTTCATGACCGAAGCCGGCTCCGGCGTCGACCAGGCAGTGCTTTCCGAACTGTCGCGGCGCCTCGGCATCGCCGCGCCTGACCCTCATGCCCGCCACCACGCGATGAAGTGGGGCAAGGGCTCGCTGCGCTGGGAACGGCATACGGAATTCTCCACCTATCTATGGGAAGGACCGCTCTCCGAGAGCGGCCAGCGCCAGGAAGGTTCGCCTTTCGGCAACGGCTTTTCGCCGCCGGGAACGGTGATTTCCGGCATCAGGCTCGAAATCCGCAAATGGACGCAGGCGAGCGAAAGGCTGATCGCCGGCTTCGACCCGACCAGCCTGTGCTATTCGCTGGTCGAGCGCGGCAACGCCGCCATCGTCACCGATTTCCGCCAGGACGGTGACGGCATGACCCGCATGCTGGTGCTCGACCGCGGCCTGACGCCGGCACGCACCGGCGCGCTGGCGCAGCGGCTGATCGATATCGAGACCTACCGCACGCTGGCCATGCTTGGCCTGCCGCTGGCGCTGATGCTGTCCGGTCGCGCCCGCCGCATCGAAGACAGGCTGGCGCAGACCACATTGGAAATGAAGGTCGCCAAAACCCGCGACAACCAGACGCTGCTTGCCGACCTGACCGAGCTTGCCGCCGAACTGGAGGCCGATGCAGCCTCCAGCCTCTATCGCTTCGGCGCCAGCCGCGCCTATGACGGCATCGTCCGCGAACGGCTGGAGGCGCTGGAGGAAGAGGCGGTGCCCGGCTACGACACCTGGGGCGGCTTCCTGCAGCGCCGCGTCGCCCCCGCCATGCGCACGTGCCGTTCGGTCGAGGAGCGTCAGGCCAATCTGTCGACCAAACTCACCCGTGCCACCACGCTGCTGCGCACCTGGGTCGACGTCGAGGTCGAGAAGCAGAACCGCGACCTGCTGGCGTCGATGAACAACCGCGCCCGCCTGCAATTGCGGCTGCAGCAGACGGTGGAGGGTCTCTCGGTCGCCGCCGTCTCCTACTACGTCGTCGGGCTCATCGGCTATCTCGCCAAGGGCGCCTCGATCTTCGGCCATGCCGTCGCGCCCGAGGTCGTCACCGCCGCCTCGGTGCCGCTCGCCATCCTGCTGGTCTGGTGGGGCGTGCGCCGAGTGCGCCGCCTGCACTCCGAACCCGCCAAGCCGGCAGGCGAGTAGGCAGGCAATCTCCCACCTTGAGGGGGAGATGTCGCCGAAGGCGACAGAGGGGTCGTCTCGCATGGAGCGCCAACCCCGTTTCGCGGCCGGACACGACGTCGGCGATTTACGTGAGACGCCCCCCTCTGGCCGCCATCTCCCCCTCGAGGGGGGAGAAAGTCAGCGCTTCCCTCTCGCCGACCCGCGCAAGATCGTCCCGGTATCGGCTTCCGATTTCGGCCAAAGCAGGATTTGCAACAAGCGCCTGCCGCTGGTAAAAGATTTTTACCAGTCGATCGAAGGAACTGTCGATGTCCGGCCTGCTGATGCCGAAGCCAGACGACGCCACGATGCGCCGGCGCGACGAGATCGTCGCCGATATGCGCATCATCGTGCCCGGCGAGGGCGTTGTCGACGCGGCCAATTCGATGCGCGCCTTCGAGAGCGACGGCCTCACCGCCTATCGGCAGTTGCCGCTGGTCGTGGTGCTGCCAGAAACGGTGGCGCAGGTCTCGCGCGTGCTGAAATATTGCAACGACCGCAACATCCGCGTCGTGCCGCGCGGTTCCGGCACCTCGCTGTCCGGCGGCGCGCTGCCGCTGGAAGACGCCGTGCTGTTGGTGATGAGCAGGTTCAACCGCATTCTCGAGATCGATTTTCCCAACCGCATCGTCGTCGCCCAGCCGGGCGTCACCAATCTCGGCATCACCACCGCCGTCGAGCAGGAGGGCTTTTATTACGCCCCCGATCCATCCTCCCAGATCGCCTGCTCGATTGGCGGCAATGTCGCGGAGAATTCCGGCGGCGTGCATTGCCTCAAATACGGCCTCACCGCCAACAATGTGCTCGGGATCGAGATGGTGCTGATGAACGGCGAGGTGGTGCGGCTCGGTGGCAAGCATCTCGACGCGGAAGGCTACGACCTGCTCGGGGTGATGACCGGTTCCGAAGGGCTGCTCGGCGTCGTCACCGAGGTCACCGTGCGCATCCTGAAGAAGCCGGAGACGGCGCGCGCGCTGCTGATCGGCTTCCCGACCAGCGAGCAGGGCGGCCAATGCGTCGCCGACATCATCGGCGCCGGCATCATCCCGGGCGGCATGGAGATGATGGACCGCCCGGCGATCCATGCTGCCGAGGATTTCGTCCATGCCGGCTATCCCCTGGATGTCGAGGCGCTGCTGATCGTCGAACTCGACGGGCCGGGCGTCGAGGTCGATCATCTGATCGGCCTGGTTGAGGCAATCGCCTATAGGAACGGCTCGACCACATGCCGCATCTCGCAATCGGAGCAGGAGCGGCTGAGTTTCTGGGCCGGCCGCAAGGCGGCCTTTCCGGCGGTCGGCCGCATCTCGCCGGACTATTACTGCATGGACGGCACCATCCCGCGCAAGGAACTGCCGCGCGTCCTGCACGGCATGCGGGAACTCTCCGAAAAATACGGGCTCGGCGTCGCCAATGTATTCCACGCCGGCGACGGCAATCTGCATCCGCTGATCCTCTATGACGCCAACGTGCCGGGCGAGCTCGACAAGGCGGAAAGTTTCGGCGCCGACATCCTGCGGCTTTGCGTCAAGGTCGGCGGCGTGCTGACCGGCGAGCACGGCGTCGGCGTCGAGAAGCGCGACCTGATGCCGGAAATGTTCAACCAGATCGACCTCGACCAGCAGATGCGGGTCAAATGCGCATTCGACCCCAACCATCTGCTCAACCCGGGCAAGGTGTTTCCGCAGCTTCGCCGCTGCGCTGAACTCGGACGCATGCACGTGCATCGCGGCCAGACGGCGTTTCCGGATATTCCGAGGTTTTGATGGTAGCGTCGCGAAATGGCGGTTCCTCGCCCCCGCAAAGCGGGGCAGAGGCGGCTCGGGCAAAGCCCGATACGGAGAGGGGGTCTGCGGCCGATGTGTGCCCAGGACAGCCATGACCACCTTCACCGCCGCCACCACCGCCGAAACTCTCGCCACTGTCGCCTGGGCGGCGGCGGAAGAAACGCCGCTCGAAATCCTCGGCCATGGCTCCAAGCGCGGCATCGGCTGTCCGCTGCAGACCGAGCACACGCTCGACCTGTCGAAACTGTCAGGCGTGACGCTCTACGAGCCGGCTGAACTGGTGCTGTCAGCAAAGGCCGGCACGCCGCTCGCCGAGATCGAAAAATTACTTGCCGAAAACGGCCAGCAACTCGCTTTCGAACCACTGGATTATGGCCCGCTGCTCGGCGGCGAAAAGGGGAAAGGCACGATCGGCGGCGTACTGGCCGCGAACCTTTGCGGTCCGCGCCGGCTGAAGGCGGGGGCGGCGCGCGACCATATCCTTGGCATTGCAGCGGTTTCGGGGCGTGGCGAGGCGTTCAAATCGGGCGGCCGCGTGGTCAAGAACGTCACCGGCTATGACCTGTCCAAGCTCATGGCCAACAGCTGGGGCACGCTTGCCGTTCTTACCGACGTCACCTTCAAGGTGCTGCCCGCTGCCGAGACCGAAGTCACGCTGGCTGTGCGCGGCCTGCTCGACGATCATGCCGCGGCCGCTATGGCGCTGGCGCTCGGTTCCAGCGCCGAAGTGTCGAGTGCTGCCCATCTTCCCGAACGCGTTGCCGCACGGGTCGCCGGCGGCGGTCTCGGCAGCACCGCCGCGACATTGCTGCGCGTCGAGGGGTTCGGCCCATCGGTCGCCTACCGCATCGCAGCGCTGAAAGATCTGCTCGGAAATGCCGGCCCGCTCGAGGAAATCTCGGGCGAGACTTCGCATTCGGTCTGGCGCGATATCCGCGATTGTGCGCCGTTTGCCGACGGCCTGGAAAAGCCGGTGTGGCGCGTGTCGATGGCGCCGGCGCAAGGCCACCAGATGGTGCTGGCGCTGCGCATGCAGGCGGCCGTCGATGCCTTTTATGACTGGCAGGGCGGACTGATCTGGCTGCGCATGGAGCATGGCGATCCCGAAGCCGATCTTCTGCGAGCAGTAGTGAGACAGTATGGCGGCGGCCATGCGACGCTGGTGCGCGCCGCCCCTTCGCATCGCGCCGCTGTGCCGGTGTTCGAGCCGCAGGCGCCGCACCTGGCAGCATTGTCGGCGCGGCTCAAAGCCGAATTCGATCCGAAGGCGATCCTCAACCCCGGCCGCATGGCTTAGGAGGTACGAGATGCAGACCAATTTCTCAGCTGCCCAGCTTGCCGATCCGCATGTCGCGGAATCGGAAAAGATCCTGCGCAAATGCGTGCATTGCGGGTTCTGCACGGCCACCTGCCCGACCTATGTGACGCTTGGCAACGAACTGGATTCGCCGCGCGGGCGGATCTACCTGATCAAAGACATGCTGGAGAACGGCCGACCGGCCGACAAGCAGATCGTCACCCATATCGACCGTTGCCTGTCCTGCCTCGCCTGCATGACAACCTGCCCGTCGGGCGTCAACTACATGCATCTGGTCGACCACGCCCGCGTCCATATCGAGGAAACCTACAAGCGGCCGCTGCCCGATCGGCTGACGCGCGCCATGCTGGCCTTGGTCCTGCCTTATCCCTCGCGGTTTCGCGCTGCGCTCAAGCTGGTAAAGCTCGGCCAGCCATTCGCCGGATTGCTAGAAAAGCTCCCGGCGCTGAAGCCGCTGGGTGCGATGCTCAAGCTCGCCCCGGCGTCGGTTGCTGCGGCCTCGCCAATGGCTTCACCGGGCATTCATGCCGGGCAGGGCACGAGCAAAAATGGCCGCGTCGCCATCCTTACCGGCTGCGCGCAGTCCGTGCTCGATCCCGCCATCAACGACACGACGATCGCGCTGCTGACGCGGCTCGGCGTCGAGGTCGTGGTTCCCGAGGGCGAGGGCTGCTGCGGCGCGCTGGTGCATCACATGGGCCGCGAGGCGGCAGCCCTTGCCTCGGCCAGGCGCAATGTCGACGCCTGGACGCGCGCCATCGCCCAAGGCGGGCTGGATGCCATCGTCATCACTGCGTCGGGCTGCGGCACCACCATCAAGGATTATGGTTTTATGCTGCGCCTCGATCCCTCCTATGCCGACAAGGCGGCGCGGGTGTCGGCGCTGGCCAGGGACATCACCGAATATCTGGCAAGCATCGATCTGCCCGAGCCGGTGCGCAAGCCCGGCACCATCGTCGCCTATCACTCCGCCTGCTCGATGCAGCACGGCCAGAAAATCACCCGCCAGCCGAAGGAGCTTCTGGCCAAAGCCGGCTTCGTCGTGCGCGAGCCGCGCGAGGGGCATTTGTGCTGTGGCTCGGCCGGCACTTACAACATTTTGCAATCGGAGATTTCGGCTCAACTGCGTGACCGCAAGGTGAGAAATATCGAGGCGACCGGTGCTGAAATCGTCGCCACCGGCAACATCGGCTGCATCACCCAGATTGCGTCCGCCGCGAAACTGCCGGTGGTGCACACGATAAAGCTGCTCGACTGGGCCTATGGCGGGCCGCAGCCGGAGGGCGTTCCGGACAGCAGGGCAGCCGTTGCGGCGGAGTGATCCACCGGCGCTGCCGGCTTATTCCGCTGCGAGCTTGTCCACCACGCCATAGGTCGCATGGTAGCGCGCGCGCTGCCGGCTGAGCGCCACCATCGTGTTGCGCAAAAGAATCGCCACGGTGATCGGGCCGACGCCGCCCGGCACCGGCGTGATCCAGGACGCCACATGCTTGACGCTCTCGGCGTCGACGTCACCGACGATGCGGCTCTCCCCGTCCGGTCCGATCTCGGAATTGATGCCGATGTCGATGACGGCCGCACCGGGCTTGACCATGTCGGCCTTGATCAGCCGCGGCTTGCCGACGGCGACGAACAGAGCATCGGCACGCCGCGCATGCGCGGCCACCGAGCGCGTCATGTGGTGGCACACCGTCACCGTCGCGCCCTCGCTCATCAGCAGGAAGGCGATCGGCTTGCCGACGATCTCGGAGTGACCGACGATGACGACCTCGAGCCCCTTGAGATCGAGACCGGTTTCCCTGAGCAGTTCGACCGAAGCGGCGGCCGTGCAGGGTGCGAGGTCGAGCTGGTTGTAGACGATGTTGCCGATCGAGGCCGGATGCATGCCCTCGACGTCCTTGAGCGGATGCACCGCCGCTTGCAGCGTCTTGATCGGGATATGCACCGGCACCGGCCGCTGGATGATGATGCCGGTGACGCGCGGATCGGCGTTCAGGCCATGGATCGCCGCTTCGAGTTCGCCGGCGGTGATGTCGGCGGCAAACCGCCTTTCCTCGAAGCCGATACCGGCCAGTGCCGCCTTGGCGCGCTGGTTGCGCACATAGACATCGACTGCAGCCGTGTCGCCGACGGTGATCGATATCAGTTTGGCCGGAAAGCCTTCGGCGGTGGCGATCGCTGCATCCTCGCGCACCGAGGCGATGATGCGTTGGGCGACCGGACCGCCCCGGAGATAGCGGCTGTCATCGGACAGGGACATTGTGCTAGGCCTTTGTCTGGAAGCGTTGCAGCCGACATAGCAAAATACCGAGGAGAATGGCAGCGAGAATGCGAACCGCCATGCCGCGGGCGCGACGTACCACCCGACCCTGCCAAACTATCCTATGGCGTCCCGGAAACAGAAAGGGCAGCGCGGATTGCCGCACTGCCCTTTCGTGACCGACCGTATCCCCACACGGCCCGTCCCCCGTATTCTGATGATCCCGAGACTTCTTGACAGACTCGGCAACAAAATCAACCGCAGATTACATCACCACAACCGTCGTGCCAACATCGACCCGCTCATAGAGATCGACGACGTCCTCGTTGCGCATGCGAATGCAGCCCGACGACACCGCGCCGCCGATCGTCCATGGCTGGTTGGTGCCATGGATGCGGTAGAGCGTCGAGCCGAGATAAAGCGCGCGCGCGCCGAGCGGGTTCTCGACGCCACCGGCGACATAGGTCGGCAGATAACGGCCGTTGGCGGCCTCGCGCGAGATCATCTGCGCCGGCGGTCGCCATTCGGGCCAGACCTTCTTCTGCGAGATCTTGTGCTTGCCGGCCCATTCGAAGCCCGGCTTGCCGGTGCCGACGCCATAGCGCCGCGCCTTGCCGTTGTTCTCGACCAGATAGAGGAAATTCTCCCGCGTATCGATGACGATCGTGCCCGGCTTCTCCGGGCCGTCATAGGCGACTTCCTGCGGCAGATAGATCGGGTTGATCTGCGGGCGCGCGATAATGCGCTTCTTTGACGGCGCCTGCACCGCCGCCGTGTGCAGCTGAGCCGGTTGCGCCTGCCGCTGAGAACGGCGCTGCGGCTTTTGCATCTCTTGCCGGTTCTGGCGGACGATGCCTGGCGCGCGGCCAAGCTGCAGCACCCAGGGCGCCGAAAGGTCGGGGCTCACCATCACCGGCG
The DNA here is from genome assembly GCF_055811335.1 of Mesorhizobium sp. WSM4847. Lineage (NCBI taxonomy): Bacteria > Pseudomonadati > Pseudomonadota > Alphaproteobacteria > Hyphomicrobiales > Phyllobacteriaceae > Mesorhizobium > Mesorhizobium sp. WSM4847. Next base: position 120,126 of record NZ_JBVVPY010000022.1, read on the forward strand.
GCCTGTCGGCATAGCGGTCGTTGGCGCTGGAGGATGTAGCGGCAGTGGCCAGCACAGCTGCGGCGCCGAGCAGCGGGAACAAAAATGTCTTCATCGGAACGCACCCTGATCGTCGAACATGCCGGGGCGCACAAGCGTCCCCGATGTCGCGAACATTGGGCGCGGAGCAGCAACCGAAACGTGAATCGGAATGCGTAAAATGCTGCATTGTCAGTAAAGCTTTCGGTGTGGTTACCGGCCGGTTCAGGAATCTGGTAAAGCCGCGGTAAAGGCAGCGCTGAGGCGCATTAAGCAATGGAATTCCGCCATGGATGAGAAGACAGGCCTGCTCGCCGGACCCGATGGTATCGCGCGCTGCTTCTGGCACGGCAATCTGCCGGATTATCTGCACTACCACGATCACGAATGGGGCCGGCCGGTCGCCGACGACCGCAGGCTGTTCGAAAAGATCTGCCTCGAAGGCTTTCAGTCGGGCCTGTCCTGGCTGACCATATTGCGCAAGCGCGAGAATTTTCGCGAGGCGTTCGCCGGCTTCGATATCGACAGGATCGCCGCCTTCACCGAACAGGATGTCGAGCGCCTGCTCGGCAATGCCGGCATCATTCGTCACCGCGGCAAGATCGTCTCGACCATCAACAACGCCAGGCGCGCGCGTGAATTGGCCGACGAGGCCGGCTCGCTGGCGGCCTGGTTCTGGAAATTCGAACCCGGCCCGGACGAACGGCCCGAAATCGTCGATCTCGCCCATCTGCGCGCCAATCCGACCACGGTAGTCTCGGTGCGGATTTCGAAGGAGCTGAAGAAACGCGGCTGGAGCTTTGTCGGCCCGACGACCGTCTACGCCTTCATGCAGGCCATGGGGCTGGTCAACGACCATCTCGAAGGCTGTGTCTGCCGCGAGCAGGTCGAGGTGGAGCGCAACGCGTTCAAAAGGCCGAAGTAGCTCCCTTCTTTTTCCTTCTCCCACACGGGGAGAAGGCAAGGGGGAGCTTAAAAACTCAAGCGCCGCCGGCGCCCGCCAGAAAGAGCCCGGCAACGATAGCCGCTATCGTGGCAAAAGCCGGATAGATCACGAGCAGGCTGGTCAGCAGCGCATCGCCCATGGTCGGCCCCGTACGCTTATCTGCGGCAACCTCGAACGGTCCCGCCATTTGGGCTGCAGGTCCCGGTGCATGATGATCGGCCGGGCGCAACTGGGCGGGCAGTTCGCAGGTGCGGCTGTCGATGATGTCGAATTTCCGCGCCAAGGTCATGGCCCGACCCCCTTGTTTCGGCGCGCTTTATCGGCTGCGATTGTGTCGGCACGATGCCGCGCTTATGGCGGAATTGTTTCAGCTTCTTGGCTTCTCCCGCACGGGGAGAAGGCAGGGAGCAAACCCTTGCCGCGCCAAGCCCCATCGGTTAGGACACGCCCACTCGAAACAAGTCAGCTTTACCTAGCGAAAAGACCCATGCCATGGCCGACAAATCGGAAAAGATGAAAGCGCGGCTGCCGCGCGGGCTTGTCGATCGCGGCGCCGAGGATATCCGTGCCGTCGAGAAGATGATGGCGACGATCCGCTCGGTCTATGAGCTGTACGGCTTCGAGCCGGTCGACCAGCCGCTGATCGAATACACCGATGCGCTGGGCAAATTCCTGCCCGATCAGGATCGGCCGAACGAGGGTGTGTTCTCCTTCCAGGACGACGACGACCAGTGGCTGTCGCTGCGCTACGATTTGACCGCGCCGATGGCCCGTTTTGTCGCTGAAAACTTTGAGCGCCTGCCGAAACCCTATCGCAGCTACCGCTCCGGCTGGGTGTTCCGCAACGAAAAGCCCGGCCCTGGCCGCTTCCGCCAGTTCATGCAGTTCGACGCCGACACGGTCGGCACGCCAGGTGTCGCGGCCGACGCCGAAATGGCGATGATGATGGCCGACGTGATGGAAGCGCTCGGCATCAAGCGCGGCGACTACATCATTAGGGTCAACAATCGCAAGGTGCTCGACGGCGTGCTGGAGGCGATCGGCCTTGGCGGCGACGAGAATGCTGGGCGCCGGTTGCAGGTGCTGCGCGCGATCGACAAGCTGGACAAGTTTGGACCGGAAGGCGTCAAGCTTTTGCTGGGCAAAGGTCGCTGGGACGGCGGTAAAGAGGGCGAGGGGGATTTTACAAAGGGGGCTGGGCTAGACGAAGTTCAAGCAGCGTTCATTGTCGCCGTCGTTCTTCACAACCAACACGTCGAGGCTGGGCTCAAAAACGATGTAGGAAAATGGAACAGAGTACTTGAGGCCAACCCCACGGCCGAAGCGGGATTTGCTGAACTCAAAGAGATTGAAGCGCTTGTCCTGGCTGCCGGCTATGGTCCGGACCGCATTCGCATAGACCCCTCCGTCGTCCGCGGCCTCGAATATTACACCGGCCCGGTCTACGAAGCCGAACTGCTGGCCGAAATTCCCAACGAGGAGGGAAAAATCGTCCGCTTCGGCTCGGTCGGCGGTGGCGGGCGCTATGATGGCCTCGTCTCGCGCTTTCGCGGCGAGCCGGTGCCGGCGACCGGCTTTTCCATCGGCGTCTCCAGGCTGATGACGGCGCTGAAGAACCTCGGCAAGCTCGATACATCGGGCGTGATCGCGCCGGTCGTCGTGCTCACCATGGACAAGAACACGGACAGTCTCGGCCGCTACCAGAAAATGGTGGCCGAGCTGCGCGCCGCCGGCATCCGTTCCGAAATGTATCTCGGCGGTGCCGGCATGAAGGCGCAGCTCAAATATGCCGACCGCCGCGGCAGCCCGGTCGCCATCATCCAGGGCGGCGACGAGCGGGCGAAAGGCGAGGTGCAGATCAAGGACCTGATCGAGGGCGCCCGGATGTCGGCGGAGATTGTGGACAACGCCGAATGGCGCTCCGCGCGTCCGGCGCAGGTGACGGTGGCGGAAAGCGATCTGGTTGGCGAGGTAAGAAAGATACTGGCGGCACAGGCGGCCGACCGTGCGAAGGGCGGCGCGTGAACACCCCCCTCTGGCCTGCCGGCCATCTCCCCCTCAAGGGGGGAGATTGGCAGCCGTACCGCCGGCACTTACCTTTCAACCTTGAAAATAGGGCGAAGGCTGCGACGAGACTAATCTCCCCCCTTGAGGGGGAGATGGCCGGCAGGCCAGAGGGGGGTGCCTCGCACCCAACCGATCAATGACCTCCCGCTACCCCGCCATCGCATCAGACATCACAAAACTCTTCGCCGCGCGCAACACGCATGCGGTCGAGGTGGCGGTGCTGCAGCCGGCCGACCCGTTCCTCGATATGGCCGGCGAGGATTTGCGCCGGCGTATTTTCCTCACCGAAAGCGAGACCGGACAGACGCTTTGCCTGCGGCCGGAGTTCACCATCCCGGTCTGCCTCGACCACATTGCCAGTCAAGCCGGCACGCCGCGCCGCTATTCCTATCTCGGCGAGGTGTTTCGCCAGCGCCGCGAGGGCGGAAACGAGTTTTTCCAGGCCGGCATCGAGGATCTCGGCGACGGCGACATCGCACAGGCCGATGCCCGATCGCTGGCCGATGCGCATGCGCTGCTTTCGCTGGTGCTGCCGGGCCAGGAACCAACGATCACGCTCGGCGACCAGACTGTTTTCGAGGCGGTGCTCGCCGCACTCGGCCTGCCGCGCGGCTGGCGCATGCGGCTGGCCCGCGCCTTCGGTTCGGCGGCGATGCTGGAGGCAGCGCTGGCCGACCTCGCCAATCCGCCGCGCAACGGCCAGCTTGCCGGCGCGGTCGCAGCCCTTGTCCTCGACGGCAATCTGGAAGCGCTTTCCTCGCACATCGCCGGCGGCATGGAACAGGCGGGTCTGTCGGCGTCGGCCGGACGGTCGCCGACCGAGATTGCGCGGCGCTTGATCGAAAAGGCCGAGCTGCGCAGCGTCAGGCTGTCGAACGAGGCATTTTCGGCGCTTAAGGATTTTCTGGCGATCGATGTGACGCTCGACGGCGCGGCAAAAGCGCTAGAAACCTTCGCAGCCGGCGCCGGCGTTTCGCTGGGCGCGGCGCTGGAGAATTTTTCAGCTCGCGCCAAGGCGATCGAAGCGCTTGGCCTGTCCACGGCAAAAATCCGCTACGACGCCGCCTTTGGCCGTCCGCTCGATTACTACACGGGCCTGGTCTTCGAGATCGCGGCGGAAAACGGTGACCGGCCGCTGGCCGGCGGCGGCCGCTATGACCGGCTGCTGACGTTGCTCGGCGCGAAAACGCCGATCCCCGGCGTCGGCTTTTCCGTCTGGCTCGACCGCATCGAAGCGTTGCGGGAGAAGGCGCAATGATCACGCTGGCGATTCCATCGAAGGGCCGGCTCAAGCAGCAGGCGCTGGAGGTGCTGGCCAAGGCCGGGCTTGCCGTCAGCCTGCCCGGCGACGAGCGCAAGTATCGCGCCCGCATCGAAGGCGTGGAAGCGGTCGAGGTGGCGTTCCTGTCGGCCTCGGAAATCGCAGGCGAAATCGGCCAGGGCTCGGTCGACCTCGGCATCACCGGCGAGGATCTGTTGCGCGAAAGCCTCGCCGATTGGGCGGCGCGCGCTGAGATCGTCGCCCGCCTCGGTTTCGGCAATGCCGATGTCGTGGTGGCGGTGCCCGACATCTGGCTCGACGTCGATACGATGGCCGACCTCGACGATGTCGCCGCCGATTTCCGCCAGCGCCACGGCAGGCGGCTCAGGATAGCCACAAAATACTGGCGGCTGACGCAGCAGTTTTTTTCGCAAAAGCACGGCATCCAGGTCTATCGCATCGTCGAGAGCCTCGGCGCCACCGAAGGCGCGCCGGCGGCGGGTTTGGCCGATGTCGTCGTCGACATCACCACGTCAGGCTCGACGCTGCGCGCCAATCACCTGAAGATTTTGGCGGACGGCGTCATTCTGCGCTCGCAGGCCTGCCTGGTTGCATCGCGGAAGCCGCGTGCGGCGGCCGACGAGGCTGTCATGCGCGGCATCGCGGCGAAGATGGGTGCCTTCCCTCCCCCTTGAGGGGAGGGTGGACAGCCGCCGAAGGCGGATGGACGGGTGGGGTCGTTGCGGCAGTGCTCGACGCGAGACGACCCCACCCGCCTCGCTTCGCGAGGCACTCTGCCCTCAAGGGGGAGGCATTGCGCTCCAGTACCCTCAACGGGATTTCCACCACCCCGGCAGGCTGATAGACTCGGGTCGCCTGCGGAGGAGACGGCGATGCCGATCAATCTCGACGAGTTGAAGAATGCCACCAGCCTGCGCGGCCGTCGCCCGGGCAATGGGGCCACGTTTGTCGCGCCGGTCGACGGCAGGGCGCATGTGTCGGGCGAGCGCACCGTGCCGCTGCTGCAGCAAACGATCCCGGCGCTGCTTTCGGACACAGTCAGCAAATACGGCACGCTCGATGCCGCCGTCTTCGTCGACCAGGACAAGCGCTTCACCTGGAGCGAACTTTCAGACACGGTGGACGCGCTGGCCGCAGGCTTCCTGGCTCTCGGCCTGGCAAAAGGCGACCGCGTCGGCATCTGGTCGCCGAACCGCTGGGAGTGGCTGGTGACGCAATTCGCCACCGCCCGCATCGGCCTGATCCTGGTCAACATCAACCCGGCTTATCGGCTGGCCGAACTCGACTATGCGCTGAACAAGGTCGCTTGCCGAGCGCTGGTCACGGCCGTCAAATTCAAGAGCTCCGACTATCTCGGCATGATCGAGACGCTGGCGCCGGAGATCGCGACGGCGACACCGGGCGAGCTCGATGCGAAAAAATTGCCGGCGCTAAAAATCGTCATCCGCATGGGCGAGGAGCATTCGCCCGGCATGCTCAATTTCACCGACGTGCTGGCGATGGGCGGGCGCGACGAGCATGATAGCCTCGACCGGATCTCCGAGGGGCTGAAACCCGGCGATGCCATCAACATCCAGTTCACCTCAGGCACGACAGGCGCGCCCAAGGGCGCGACGCTGACCCACAACAACATCGTCAACAACGGCAATTTCGTCACCTTGGCGATCAGGCTCACCGTCGAGGACCGGCTGTGCATCCCGGTGCCGCTCTATCACTGCTTCGGCATGTCGATGGGCACGATCGGCTGCGT
>NZ_JBVVPY010000023.1:0-30293 GCF_055811335.1 Mesorhizobium sp. WSM4847
CATCATAACACGAAAAAGCATCTGCGGGTGCCGCCAAATGTGGTGAATTACCTTACGCGAGCGCACTCCCGAATGCTCTTGCGCTGAAGGTCAGGTTCCCGACCTCGATTTGGAGGTTCAAGTCTGCAACGCCCAAGGTCGTCAACGGGTCGGTTCTTGCCGTCCACCGGCACCAAGCGTCAGACTTTCACCCCTAGGTTCTGTTGACAAAGTGCATCGGAAGACAGGCCATAGTTCCAGCACATTTTGCTAAGCAGGCTGGCATGGGACGTGAGTTCATCCATGACGCTGGCAAAGCGCTTCTCAGTTTTCGTTTTTTTGTTGCATAGGACTTTCTACGCCCGAACGCGGGTTCGGTCATCACCTGCCAATATAGGCGGCTAGTTCGTCCGGCGTCCCATTTGGGAAGGCCTGTTTTAGAAAATTCAAGAACGCCGACACTCGCGCGCTGAGTAGCCGCCGAGATGGGTAGAGCGCCCATAGAGCGATCTCGGGGCCGTCGATATCCCCCCATAGTACCAGCGTGCCGTCAGCCAAGTCGTGGGCCACCAACGAAATGGGAAGACGTGCTGCACCGACGCCGGCTCGCACCGCATCCCGGACCATGACGAGCATCGACAAAGCGAGGACAGGCTCGATTGCAATTGTTGACCGGCCACCTTGTGTCTTCACGTGCCATGTTTGCCGATCGCCCGCCCAGCGCGCGACGCCAGGAGCGGCGAGTCCACCACTCGCGCGAGGAAGGTCAGGGCTCGCCACTACGACCAGGCGGTCGCGGAGAAACGCCCGTCCAACAAGGCTTTCGTCGGGATCTGGATTGACTCGGATTACCAGATCGTAGCCTTCCTCGATCATGTCAACAGGCCGATCCTCAGTCGTAACCTCCAGCCTCACCTCCGGATATTTAAGGGCAAACCCCGCAGCAATCCTCCCCATTGCGGTCTGAGAAAAAAGCAAAGGTGCGCTAATCCGTAATCTGCCCCTGGGTCTCTGACCGCCCGAGGCAATCGCCGAAGCCGTCTCGTCCAGTTCGGCAAGCAGCGCCCCTGTCCGCTCGAAGAGCGCCCGTCCTTCTTCGGTGAGCTTCAGGCTACGCGCACCCCGTTCAAACAGGCGCAGATCAAGGCTGCTTTCCAATTCTCCAACGCGCCGGGACAGGGTCGCCTTAGGCCGTCCGGTGGCCCTTGCCGCTTTGCCGAAACCACCGTGGCGGGCAACGAGATTAAAATCGGCGAGGGCAAGAAGATCCATGTGTGCTCCACCAGCGAGACGGTGCGTCTAAAATTTCAGCCTATTGGACCCTCAGTGAGCCACACATATTGGCCGTGTCAAGCAACCCAACAGGAGAAATTTCATGACCATTCTCGTTACCGGGGCCACAGGCAATATTGGCCGCCAAGTCGTCGAACACCTCGTCAAGCGCGGCGCTGATGTACGTGCTCTCGTCCGCGATCCGTCGAAAGCCAACTTCCCGGCAGGCGTATCCGTCGTGCAAGGCGACTTTCTCGATGTCGATTCGCTGCGCAAAGCCATGTCTGGAGTTTCCACTCTGTTCCTTTTGAACGCCGTAGTTCCGGACGAATTCACCCAAGCTTTGGTCGCGCTGAACGTCGCCCGATCGGCCGGTATCGAGCGGATCGTATATCTGTCGGTGATCCACGCTGACGGCTACGTGAACGTGCCCCATTTCGCTGGCAAGTTCGGCGTCGAGCGAATGATCGAGCAGATGGACTTCAAGGCTACGATCTTGCGCCCAGCTTACTTCATCCAGAACGATCTGATGATCAAAGACGTCATCACCGGCTATGGCACCTACACAATGCCGATCGGCGACAAGGGTCTCGCCATGATCGACGTCCGTGATATCGCCGAGATCGCCGCCCTTGAGCTGCTGCGCCGTGAACAGGCCGCAGCGCCGCTTGCGATCGACTGGATCAACCTCGTCGGTCCAGAGACACTGACTGGGGCGGATATCGCCGCCATCTGGTCAGACGTGCTCGCCCGCCCGATCAACTACGGCGGCGACAATACCGAGGATTTTGAGCAAAATCTCAAGCAGTTCGTGCCCGCCTGGATGGCCTACGACATGCGTCTGATGGGCGAGCGCTTCTTCACCGACGGGATGCTGCCTGGGGCCGGCGACGTCGAGCGCCTGACTGCCCTGCTCGGACGTCCACTGCGCCCATATCGAGCCTTCGCCTCGGAAACCGCTGCCTCCGCCTGACGGAAGCGCAGCCCCTGTCTGATCACAAGGACTGTCATCATGATTTATTCAACTGCCACAGTTCCGGTGAACCCGGAAGGCGAAGTCCCATTGACGCGCGCTCAAGTGTGGAAGGGTCTCGAGCTGAAAGCACGCGACGCCCGCTTGTTCCTTGTCACGGGTCTCTGCACCCGTTGCGACGTTGTGGAGGAAAGCGCTACCCACTTCGTGCGTGAGGCCACGATCGGTGGCCACGACCTGCGCGAAATCGTCACGCTCGAGCCGGAAAGCAAGGTCACCTTCTTCCAGGCATCCGGTCCGCGCGAGGGAGCGATTGTCAACGAACTGTTCGAAGATGGAGAAGGCGCACTGCAGCTTCGCTTCTACTGCTACATTGGCTTGCGCGGCAAAGAGCCAAACGGTCGCGAGGAGCAGGCCGAGCAGGCTCAGTTCGGCAGCGAAAACGGCTACAAGGCCGCCCTGCTGTCGACGCTGAAGCGGACCCGCGAACTGCTCGCAGCGGGAAAGCTCTAATCATCGCCAGAAACACAAGCAACAGGGCGGCTCTCAAGGAGGCGCCCTGCCTTCGCGGGAACAAATGATGCTACGTCCGTCGCCGACGCGTTCAGCCGCCTCTAACGGTATCGAACCGACCATCGCTCAGCGGCGACGACGGTCATGAAGAACCCGATCGACAACAGCGATGAGAGCACGATGGCGGCGTAGAGCCGGTCGGACTGGTAGTTGAAGGTCGCCTGGATGATCAGCGCGCCGAGACCTTTGTCGGAGCCGATCCATTCGCCGACGATCGCGCCGATCACCGCGGTTGCCGAGGCGATCCGCAGCGAAGCGAAAAGCATTGGCAGCGCGCGCGGCAAGCGCAGGCGCCAGAATACTTCCCAGCGCGTCGCCGACAGCACGCGGAACAGCTCGTGCTCGCTGGGGCTTGCCGATTCCAGACCCCGGATCATGTTGATGAGCGTTGGGAAGAAACAGATCACCGCCGCGATCACGATCTTGGGCAGCATGCCGAGGCCGAAGATGAGGATGACGACTGGGGCCAGCGCCAGCACCGGGATCGTATTGAAGAACAGCACGACCGGAAAATAGGCCGCCTGCAGCGTACGGCTGTGAACGAAGACGATCGCCAGCAGCACTGCGGCGAGGTTGCCGAGCACGAAGCCGGAGAGCGCCTCGATGGCCGTCGGCCAGAGGTTCGACAGGAGAAGCGATCCGTTCCTGGCAAACACGCCCGCTATCGCGGTCGGCGTCGGAACGATGTAAGCGGGCACGCCGGCGAGCGGCAGCAGGAATTGCCATGCGAGAATGAGCGAGCCGGCGCCGAGGATCGGCAGCACGGTCTGTGCGAATGGCGAAAGCGCGCCCTGGTTCACGACGCCGCTCCGAGGGCGGAGCGCATCCTGGCCATTGCCGCGACGATCGCCGGATCCTCGCGCGAGCATCTGTTGTCCGGCCCCTTCAGCGGACGAAGGTCGTGGTCGGCGACGATCCGGCCGGGATGGGCGGCAAGCACGATCACGCGCTGTCCGAGATAGACCGCTTCGGCAATGGAATGCGTGACGAACAGCACGGTCGTTCCGGTCCGCCGCCAAAGGTTCAGCAATTCGTCGTTGAGGCGATCGCGGGTGATCTCGTCAAGCGCGCCAAAGGGCTCGTCCATCAGCAGCAGACGTGGCTCGCCAAGCAGCGCCCGGGCGATCGCCAGCCTTTGGCGCTGTCCGCCGGAAAGCTGATGCGGCAGGCGCTCACTGAGGGCCGACAGGCCGACGAGTTCGAGCAGCTCGTCGGCGCGGTCGTCTATCATGCGTGACAGGCTGCGGCGGCCGACCTGGATCGGCAGCCGCAGATTCTCGCGCGCCGTGCGCCACGGCAAAAGGGTCGAGTCCTGGAAGACAAAGCCCACGCCCCGGCCGGAGCGCACCGCCGACGGCGTTTCGCCCATCACGCGTATCATGCCCGCGAGTGGCGCCAACAGATCGGCGACCACCCGCAGAAACGTCGACTTTCCGCACCCCGAAGGCCCGAGGATCGACAGGAACGTCCCGGCCTCGACTGTCAGTTCGAGACCGGAGATCACCGTCACGGGCGAGTTCCGGCCGGGATAGCCGACGTCGAGCCCGGAGGTTTCGATGGCCGGCGCCGCCATCAAAAGGCAGGCGCGCCGAGCTGGGGCCGTTCAGCCGCACTGAGTTCGAGAACCTTCGTCGTATAAACGTCCTGGGCCTTCGGCCTGCCGTTCGGATACTGGCCAATCTGGTCAAGCAGCGCGATCTGGCTCTCGATCGAGGCAGGATCGAACGTGCCCCATCCATCCTTTTTCGTGTTGTCGTCGAACGACAGTTTCAGGACCAGGGGGATCGTCTTCTTTTCCCAGCCTGCGTCGATCTCGGGATAGGCAGCGACGAGCTTGTCGACCGCCTGCTCGGGATTGGCATGGACCCAGCCCCACCCCTTGGCGACCGCCCCGATGAATTTCGCCAGGGTCGCGGAATCGGATTCGATGGCGCTGTCGGTCGCGAAGTAGACGTTGGCATAGGACGCCAGGCCGAGCTCCGACAACAGCAGATCGATGCGATCATCGCCGACGACGCTGAGCGCCTGCGTGTTGGTGATCCAGCCGCCGATCGCATCGACGTCGCCACGAACCAGCGGCGCCTTGTCGAACCCGACATTGACGATGGTGACCTCGGAAGGGTCGATCTTGTTCTTCGCAAGCATCGCGTCGATGGCGAAGCGCGCGGTCGGCTGCGTGCCGATCCGCATCCCCTTCAGATCCGCAACCGACCGGATCGGCTTCGCCGGTTTCGACGTCAGCGCATAGGGTCCGGTGCGATAGCCGCAGGCGATGATCCTCACCGGAACGCCGCTCGCCCGCGCGGCATAGAGTTGAGGCGTTTCCGAGAATTGGCCGAGCTGGGCGGCACCGGACACCACCGGCGGCACGGTGGCGGCGTTCGGCCCGCCGGGGCTGAACTCCACTTCAAGCCCGGCTTCGCTGAAGTAGCCATTGGCGACGGCTGCGACGTCGCCGATCTGGCCGTTCGACATCAGCCAGTCATACTGGACCACGAGCTTGGCGGCTGCCGAGGCGCTGGCGCCAAACAGCTGAAGTCCCGGCCCGAAAGCCGCCAGGCCGGCGGCGCCGGCCTTCAGGATCGATCTGCGATTCCACTGCGATGCGTTCCCACTCATCTTCTTTCTCCTTTGTTGGACTGTTTGCATGCGGCGCGGCCCTTCTTGCGAGGCCGTCGCGATCGGATCATCCTTGCGTGTCGTGATAGTCGCCCGGTCCGGCGCCGGTCCAGGCGTAGAGTTCCCACAGCGTCCCGTCGGGATCGTGGAAGTAGGCGCAGCGCGCGTTCCAGACATAGTCGCCGGGCGGCCCGACGAACGGCACGCCCTTGTCCGACAGTTCGGCGTAGAGCCGGTCGACCTCGCCGGCGCTTTCGAGTTCCATGGCGACGCATGCCTTGTGCGCCTGCTTCGGTGAGCGGACATTCGAGACGCCGCAGTGGCGATTGATGTGGTCCAATTGCCATGCAGCGAGCGTCACGCGCTCGGAATGAAAATCGACAAAGCCCTCGGCGCGGCGTCTGATCCGGTAGCCAAGCTTCTGCGTGTAGAAGTCGATGGTGCGGTCGATATCCTCTACAAGCAGGCAGATATCGGTGATTGCCTTGATCTGCCCGAGCGACATGGTCATTTGCCTCGATTGATGGCGGTGAGCTCGACGCCTACGCGCGATGCGGCGCCTTCGATGTGCCGGCGCATCGCCTCGCCGGCAGCCTGCGGATCATGCGCGGCGAGCGCGTCGTAGATCCGCACGTGCTCGGCAACGTTGACCTCGACCAGGTCGTGGAGCGGGTTGGTGAGGCGGGCATAGTGGATCGACTGGCGGATCTGCTCGCAGACGAAGGAAATGAAGGTGTAGATATAGCTATTGCCGGTGGCACGGGCGATCGCCCGATGGAAAAGCAGATCGGCCTCGATGCTGCCATCCTCCCAGCGCTCCTCGCCACCCATGCGGTCCAGCGCAGCCTTGATGGCGTCAAGCTCATCGGACGTACAGCGCGCCGCGGCGAGCGTGGCGGATTCGGTCTCCAGGATGCTGCGCAGCTCGAAGAGCTGCTCCATGTTGCGCTGGTCTTTCAGCGCCTCACGGTCGATCCGGATGGCGGTCCGCTGTTCCGGCGCCATGACGAATGCGCCTACGCCCTGACGTGCCTCGATCATGCCATCGGCGCGAAGCTGCGCGATCGCTTCCCTGACAACATTGCGGCTGACGCCGAACTTGTCGGCGAGCTGGCTTTCGGTGGGAAGCCGGGCTCCCGGGATGATGTCGCCGCCCTCGATCTCGCGGCTCAGATGCGACGCGACGCGATGCGGAAGCGCCTCGACGCTGCCGATGATGGACGAACGCTGCTTCATGCGGCTTTTCCCTACAAATCGCCCGGATCAGGCACGAGACATGTCGGATTGAACAGGCCCGCCGGATCGAAGGCTGCCTTGATCGCGAAATGAAGCTGCCGCTCGCGCTGCGACAGGCCGGCCCAGAACACGTGACTGCGGCTGCGACCGACGCCATGCTCGGCGCTGAACGAGCCGCCGAGCGCTCCGACCAGCTCGTAGAGCCGGGTCAAAACCGCCTGCCCCACGGTCCTCGCTTCGCCGGGGTCGCAATCGATGGGAGGCAGCACGTTGAAATGGATGTTGCCGTCGCCCGCATGGCCATAGGTCAGGGATGTCCACCCAGGCCAGTCTCGCAAGACACACGCGCGTGCTTGCTCGATCAGCGTCGGCACCTGGCTGAGACGAACCGAGAGGTCGGTGCGGACATGATAGCCGCGCCGCGCCTGTCCCTCGACCAGGCCCTCACGGATGGCCCAGAATGTGGCAGCCTGCGAGCGGCTTTGCGCGACGACGCCGTCCCTGATCAGGTCGGCCTCGAGGGCGCGCGCCAGCATAATTTCAAGAAGGCCGCCGGCATCTATCCCTGGCCCACAGGCGAGTTCGACGATCGCATGAACCGGACATTCTTGCGTCAGCGGCGAGCGCAGGTTCGGATCGATGAGGTGGACCAGCGGCAGGCACTCCTCGCCGATGACCTCAAACGCGCTGAGAAGGTCAGAGCAGAGATGCCTTGCCGTCCGGAACAGCTCGCACGCCTGGCGGAAGCTGCCTAGTCCGACATAGGCGGTCTCGACCTGCGTCGGCCGGGGCGAGAGCCTTACCTCGACGCCGGTGACGACTCCCAGCGTCCCTTCCGAGCCGATCATCAATTGCTTCAGGCTGTAGCCGCGATTGTCCTTGCGCAGCCCGTTCATGCCGCTCCACAGTGTCCCGTCCGGCAGGACCGTCTCAAGCCCGAGCACCAGATCACGCGTCATGCCGTAGCGCAGCACATTGATGCCGCCGGCGTTGGTCGCGACATTGCCGCCGATCGTGCACGATCCCTGTGCGCCAAGCGCGAGCGGGAAGGTCATCTCGGATGCTTCAGCGGCGTTCTTGACGTCCTGCAGCACAGCCCCGGCATCCGCTTGCAGCGTGAAGTCGAGCGGATCGACGCGGCGTATGCGATTGAGACGCTCAAGCGACAGCACCGCGTAGTCCGAATTGTCTGGAATGGCGCCACCGGCAAGTCCGGTATTGCCGCCTTGCACGACGATGGCGATACCGCTCTGCGAGCACCATCTCACAAACGCCTGGACGTCTCCCACCGATCCTGGACGCACGATGAAGCGGGCACTTCCGCACCTGTCGCGGCCCCAATCGATGAGGTAGCGCTCCGCCTGGGGCGACTGGCCGTCTATCAGCGCATCACCCGCCAACTGCGCAGGCAGCTCAGCAATTGCGCCGGAAGCCTCGCGTTGAAAGGGGCGATCCGTGATCATCGGGTCAGATCATACGGTCATCCTACAACTTCGCAAGTCCTATTCTTCTCGATGCTCCAGGGTCCACCTGCCCCGCTAAAAACGGATGCCGGTCTCCTTCGAATAAGGATTGTGTCGAATACATTTCGCTGATTAGCTATCTTGCATAAGTCCGGGACAAGATTGGCAAATGTTGTCCGGGGAGGACCGCGATGCCGGTGCTTGAGGTTCGCCACGTTTCGAAGAATTTCGGGGCCATCCAGGCCCTGAGCGACGTCAGCTTCCAGGTGGAGCGAGGCGAAGTCGTGGGTCTGATGGGGGACAACGGCGCCGGCAAGTCCACCGTGGTCAAGACCGTGGCTGGCAATTTCCCGCCGAGCGACGGCGAAATTGTCGTGGACGGCGAGCTTTGCCATTTCCATAAACCCGTCCAGGCCCGCGCCAAGGGGATCGAAGTCGTCTATCAGGACCTGGCGCTCGCCGACAATCTGACGGCGGCGCAGAACGTCTTCCTCGGCCGCGAGATCAAGAAAGGTTTCTGGCCGATCAGAGTGCTTGACAAGCAGGCGATGATCGACCGCTCGGCAGCGCTGTTCAGGGAACTCAAATCGGAAACCAGGCCGCGCGATCTGGTCAAGAAGATGTCCGGTGGGCAGCGCCAGGCGGTAGCCATTGCGCGAACCCGGCTTTCAAACGCCAAGCTGGTGTTGATGGACGAGCCGACCGCCGCCATCTCGGTGCGCCAGGTGGCGGAAGTGCTCGAATTGATCCGGCGCCTGAAAGCGCAGGGCGTCGGCGTCATGCTGATCAGCCACCGCATGCCTGACGTTTTTGCCGTCGCAGATCGCATCATCGTGCTCAGGCGAGGTTCCAAGGTTGCCGACAAGGACACCGGCAACACATCACCCGAGGAAATCACAGGACTGATAACGGGAGCCATCCGTGGCGAATAGTGTTCAGGAATCGGCCGGGAACGCCGGCCAGCCGGCCATGTCGGACTTCGTCCCGACCAAGGAACAGACAGCTTTCCAACGCGTGATTTCAAGTCAGCCCTTCTGGGTGACGATCGCGCTGATCGCGCTGGTCATCTTGATGACAGCGATGGAGCCGAGCTTCGGCACCTCCGAAAACGTCGCCAATGTGACGCGCAATCTTGCGCCTTTCGGCATCATGGCGCTCGGCATGACGGTCGTCATCATCACCGGTGGCATCGATCTGTCGGTCGGCTCGATCATGGGCCTCGTGGTCATCGTCGCCGGCCTGTTCCTCACCTGGCATTATCCCTGGTACATCGCTTTCGCCATGGGCCTTATTTCCGGCCTGGCCTGCGGCGCGGTCAACGGATTTTTTGTCGCCTATGTCGGAATGCCGTCCTTTGTCGTCACCCTCGGCATGCTGTCCGTCGCGCGCTCGCTGGCGGTGGTGTTCTCGGCCAACCAGATGCTTTACCAGTTCGGGCCCGATGCTCCGATCGTGAAGGCGATCGGCCAGGCGAAATGGCCGCGGCATGGACCCGAGGACTGGGCGCCGCACTGGATACCGGAACTGTCGTCGCAATTCTGGACCATGGTGGTCCTGGCGCTGATTGTCGGCTTCGTGTTCAATTTCACTGCCTGGGCCCGGCATCTGTTCGCCATCGGCGGCAATGAGGAGGCGGCGCGGCTCACCGGCGTTCCGGTCGACTGGATCAAATTCCAGGCCTACCTTTTCTCGGCCTTCACCGCCTCGATCGCCTCGCTCCTGCTGCTCGGCTACAACGGCTCGGCCATCAATGCGATGGGCCAAGGCTATGAGCTGCGCGTCATTGCGGCGACAGTGATTGGCGGCGCCAGCCTGATGGGCGGCGCCGGCACGGCCTTCGGTGCGGTCATCGGCTCGGCGTTCCTCGAAGTGATCAGGAATGCGCTGCTGATGGCCGGCATCGATTCAAACTGGCAGGGTGCCTTCGTCGGCGCCTTCATCGTTCTTGCGGTTCTTTTGGGCATGCAAACCGGCGGCAAATCGATCCTCGCTGCGTCGCTGGCAGTCCTGATGCCCAAAAAAAGCCGCTAGAAACCCGCCGGCGGGAGGCCTGCGGGACATCACACCAAGGAGGAGAACTTCACATGAAGAAACATCTGCTGACGGCGGCTGTCGCGCTTGGCGCCATGGTGCTTGCCGTTTCCGGTGCCGAGGCGAAATACACCTTCGCCCTGGTGCCGAAGAACATGAACAATCCTTTCTTCGACCAGGCACGCGACGGCTGCAAGAAGGCCGAAGCCGAATCGAATGGTGCCCTGGAGTGCATGTATATCGGCCCCGGCGAGCATGGCGGCGGCGACGAGCAGGTACAGATCGTGCAGGATCTCGTGGCCAAGAGGGTGGACGGCATCGCCGTATCGCCATCGAACGCTGCGGCGATGGCGGTTGCGCTGCAGGCCGCCAAGGACGCGGGCATTCCGGTCCTCACCTGGGACTCCGATCTGCTGCCCGAGAACAAGGACCTGCGCGTCGCCTATATCGGCACGCACAATTATGAGATCGGCGCGAACCTCGCCAAGCTCGCCATGCAGATCAAGCCCAAGGGCGGCACGATCTGTATCCAGTCGGGCGGCGCGGCGGCGGCCAACCACAATGAGCGCATGCAGGGCATTCGCGACACGCTTTCGGGGACCAAATCGGCAGCCTCACCCGGCGACCGCCTGACCGGACAGAACGGCTGGACCGAAATCGAGGGCTGCCCACTCTACACCGACGACGACTTCCCGCGCTCGGTGCAGCAGTTCGAGGACATCATGGCGAAAAACCCGAACCTCGACGCGTTCATCCCAACCGGCGGCTTCCCGCAGTTCATCCCCGATGCCAATCGCGCCGCGGTCGCGCCGTACAAGGACAAGATCGCCTCGAAGGCCCTGGCCCTGGTCGTCGCCGATACGCTTCCCGTACAGATCGACCAGATGAAGGAAGGGTTCTCGCTCGGCCAGGTCGGCCAGCGGCCGTTCGAAATGGGCTACAAGACGATGATGGCGCTGAAGGACATGAAGGACGGCAAGGCTTCGCCGGCCGACCCGACCTATACCGGCCTTGACATTTGCACGCCGGAGACAGCGGATACCTGCATCGCCAAATAGTGCTCCAAATAGCGTTAATTGGGCGGGAGCAAACTCCCGCCCTTTTCATAGCCCGCCCTTTTCTTGGGGGATTATCAATGTCGGAATTGTTCTCGCTCAACGGCCGTGTCGCGTTGGTCACCGGTGCTTCGCGTGGCCTCGGCTTCGCCATGGCCAAGGCACTTGCGGAAAACGGCGCGACGGTGATCGTCAATGCCCGCGATCCGGCGGCGCTGTCCGCGGCGGCCGAAAGGATCGGGGCCGAAGCCCTGCCGTTCGATGTCACCGACGCGGCGATCTCGAGGGCGTCGCTGGAAGGGATCGTCGAACGCCACGGCCGCCTCGATATTCTGGTCAACAACGCCGGCATCCAGCATCGAAGTCCGTTGGTCGAATGGCAGGACGAGGATTTCGACCATGTGATTGCCGTCAATCTTTCGGCTTGCTTCCGCATGATGCGCGACGCGGTGCGCCTGATGCTGCCAAACAAGTTCGGGCGCATAATAAACACCGGATCGGTTGCGGCGATCCTTGGCCGTCCCACCATTCACGCCTATGTGGCGGCAAAGGCGGGCCTGCACGGGCTGACACGCTCTACCGCCGCTGAACTGGGCCGTCACGGCATCACCGTCAACGCGATCGCCCCCGGCTATTTCGCTACTGAGCTCAACACCGCACTTATGAGCGACGAGGCCTTCACCAAATGGGTCGAGGCACGAACCCCGGCGGGCCGCTGGGCCCAGCCTGAGGAACTCGGCGGAGCCGTGGTGTTTCTCGCCTCAGACGCTGCCGCCTACGTCAACGGCCATGTGCTGGCCGTCGACGGTGGGCTGTCGGTTTCCCTCTGACCGGCGACGTGCCTTTCAGGAATAAATTTCAGCCGGGCAGCGCTGCGAAATCTGCGAAGACCGGCTGAGTTAGCCAATTCCAAAGACCAGGCTCACGCGCCCATCCGTGAGCTGCTGAACCTTCCGCAGTTCAAGCCCGCGACGATTTTGCGTTGCTCCAAACAGCGCCTTCCCTTCGCCGACGAGCAGTGGATAGAGGATAAGCCGCAGTTCATCCACCAGCCCGGCATCGATGAGGCTCGCGGTCATTCGCGCACCGCCCATGAGATAGATATCCTTGCCGGGCTGCTGCTTGAGGCCAGCGATGTCTTCGAGGCTCCGCACGAAGCGCGTCTTTGGCCAGGCCGCCGAAGTCATCGTGTTCGACAGCACATAATGCGGGGTATGTTCGGCAAAGCGGGCCCATTCGAGCTCCTCCGGCGTCGGCAATTTGCCGGTCATCGGCAACGGCTTGTCCGGCTCATTCTGGATCGCGCTCCAGTAGCGCTCGTAGCCGGCGTACATGATGCTCCCGAGCAGGCAGGCATCGATTTGCGGCATCAGCCCATACTCCTCCGACCACGCGTCGACCCATTCCGCGTAACCCTCGGGTCCCTCCATCTTGCCGTCGACGGAAACCTTCATTCCGGCGATCAATTTGCGCATGACGTCCTCCATCAGGCTTGCCCAATGCAAGCACGTTTCATCGTTTCATCGTTACTGGTGTGCGAGCCTCCACGGACGGATGCCGGTGGAGGCTGGGCGGTGACTTCAGCCGGCGCGATCGTGTCAGGCCGGCAGGCGGCGGTCGTATTCTTCCCGCAGGCGGCTCCAGCCCTCCCAAAACGAGGTCGGCGTCTTGCCCGCGAGGCGGGCAGCCAGCATGTCGAGGTGCATGTGCCAGCCGGCGGTGACGTTGAGCTGGATGGCGCGTTCCGGCAGCCGGCGATGGATGACGGTGAGCAGCACTTCATTGCCCTTCGGCTCCAGCAAGAAGGAAACCCCGCCGGTGTCTCCCCAGGTGATGGCAAGTTTGTAAGGCGGATCGAGCTCGGTGATCCGTCCCTCCATCCGGTGCTCTTCGGGAAAGCCCGCGGGGCGCTGGCCGGGCGGATCGGTCAGCTCGTCGTTACGCCAGACCAACTCGAACGAGGTGCCGGCCTTCATTTCCATCTGGCCCGCAGCCATCCACTGCCGGCGCAGGTCACTCTCGGTGAGATAAGCCCAGACCCGCTCGATGGGACCGGGCAAAAGCCGCTGGATAGTGAACGTGGCGGGCTCGGTCAGTTCGCCATAGGCTTCGATGGCTTTCATCTGGTTCATTGGTCGTCTCCTTCTTTTGAGGCGGGCGATTTCCTGGAATCATCCCGGGCCCAGGAATCACCCGGGGCTTTGCGTGCGTCCTCCTCGCGAAGCAGACGCTCGAGGACGTCGAGACGGTTGGTCCAGAACCGCTCGTAGAAGCCGAGCCATTGGTGGGCGCTGGCCAGCGGTCCGGGTTCGAGGCGGCAAATATGTGTGCGGCCCCTCACTTCGCGACGAATAAGCCCTGCATTCTCCAGCGTCTTAATGTGCTTGGAGGCGGCCGCCAACGACATGGCGAAGGGTTCCGCCAACTGGCTCACCGTTCGCTCGCCGCCGGCGAGGTCGCGAAGCATGTGCCGGCGGGTGGTGTCACCAAGCGCGTGAAAAACCGCGTCGATCTGGGGTGTCTCTAATTCAACCATGTAGTTGAATATAGAGGCACGCTTTCGAATTGTCAACCGATTGGTTGAATGATCTTGGAAGGGAGTTCCACAGGCGGTCTGCGGCGATCGAAGACATTCGGCCAGTGCAAGGGCCGGCGGAAGCGGGACCTTCACTTGCCTTCGAAGAAAGTATGAATCGAGACTTCCAGCTTTTCGATGAGTTGAGGGTTATGGCAGCTTCCAGCCCAGATCAGGGCGTTCAGTCTCATATCCTTGTTGAGAAAGTTCATTTTCCGGGAATCAAGCAGGTATCCCGCGACCTCGTAGTGCCGTCCCTTGATTGCCTCGATAAGCGCGTTGTTTCTTCCGGTCTTGTCAGTAAGATTCACGTCGGCGCCATTCTCGACAAGCAACTTAACGACATCCAGATGCCCGTTCTTTGCCGCTTCAATAAGGGCCGTTCTGCCGTAGTAGTCGGCTCTTGCATTAATCTCTATTTCGGGATGTTTCACGAGGGCTAAAATAGAGGCGTAGTGGCCCTTGGCCGAAGCAAGGCTCAAAGGCGTGCTCTTCCATTTGTTTCTGGAATTCACATCGATTGCTGGGTGTTCGATCAACGCCTCGACCGCCGCGGTGCGGGCATTGAGGGCTGCGAGATGAAGGGCTGACCAGCCGCCGCCGTCCGCCTCGTTGATATTGGCGCCGGCCGCCAATTCCGCTCGAACGGCCCCCGCATCGCCGCTTTCTGCCGCGATCAGCAGATTCGACCAACCTCTCGCCCCTTCGACTTCCAAGCTCTCGGTCAATGCAGTCGCCTCCCCGAATGCTCCCTGCAGGATACCATTGTTCCGGTTCGGCCGACATCCACCGAATGACCGGCTTCCATCGAAAAGCCTTTCTCATTCGACGGTGTCCGCAAATACAATCCGAGAGGGGAAGAAGGAGAAGATAGCGAACCTGAGCTTGAGCGAGAGGCATGATGCCTTTGAGTGCCTGACCTAAGAGCGCGACGGCATCCGACTGACTTCACTTGCAAGCAGAGTGGCGAGGACGCCGAAGTCGGACTGGCTGGTTGGTAATCGGCATGGAAGTTCGACCGGCTCGAACGTGAAGCCAGGCCACTGATCAAAGCGGAACTGGCCGATATCCTCCGACAGCGGAGGCCGATAAAGACGAACAGGAAGCGCGCACTCAATCGAGAAACAACATGCAGTCCTTCAGTGCATTCGTCGTCAACAATGTCCGCTGGCTCGCGGGCGCCTTTTTGCTGACCCTCGTCTCGTCCTTCGGGCAGACCTTCTTCATCGCCTTGTCGAACGGCGGTATCCGCGAGACGTTCGGGTTGAGTCATGGCGAGTTCGGCGGCCTTTACATGCTGGCAACGCTGCTTAGCGCGGCGACCCTGCCGTTCTTGGGTCGGTCGCTGGACCGGTATTCGACAGTGACCATGGCGATCGCGACGATGCTCATGCTTGCCTGCGCCAGCATTGCGATGGGGTTCGCCGGGTCGCTGCCAACGCTGCTCCTTGCGCTCTATTTGCTGCGCCTTTTTGGCCAGGGGATGATGACCCAGACGGCTCTGACGGCGACTGGTCGCTGGTTCGCCGCGAACCGGGGCCGCGCCGTCTCGGTCGTCACGCTTGGCTTTCATGTCGGCGGCGCTCTGCTGCCTTTCCTGTTCGTCCTCGTGGCCGGCCTCGTCGGCTGGAGGGGAAGCTGGTTCGTCTGCGCAGCCTTCATCCTGGTCGTGGCCTTGCCTCTGGTTTGTGCGCTGGTCTGGAAGGAACGCAATCCGCAGAGCGAGGCCCAGCCGAGGGCGCAACGCGCAGTGAAGCACTGGACGCGGGCGGAAGTCCTGCGCGATCCGACCTTCTACGCCATCTGCCTGGGCGTCCTGGCTCCCGCCTTCGTCGGCACCACCATCTTCTTTCACCAGGTCTATCTAACCGAGCTCCGGGGCTGGCCGCTGCAACTCTTCGCCAGCGGCTTCGCCGTCCTGTCCGCCACGACGATGGGTTTTGCGCTTCTGGCCGGGTGGCTGATCGACCGCTTCTCGGCGGTCCAGCTGCTGCCTCTATTCCTTCTGCCGCTGGCGCTGGCATGCTTCGCGGCTGCCTATCTGACGGCGCCTTTCGCCATCTTCGTCTTCATGGCGCTGCTTGGCATCAGCTACGGCTTCTCCTCGACCCTGGAGGGCGCCATGTGGCCGGAGATCTACGGCACCGCGCATCTCGGTGCGATCCGCTCGGTTGTGGTGGCCGTGATGGTTCTGGCCTCGGCGATGGGTCCCGGCATCACCGGATACCTGATCGACGCCGGCGTCGACTACTCGCTGCAACTGGCGTTGATGGGCGTCTACAGCCTGGCCGCCGCCTTGCTGATGTGGCGGGTGTCGCGGAGGCTGACGCGGGGCCTGTCTCGCGGCTTGAATCTTTCCAGCTCCTGATCGGTCCTGAAATCGTCGAAACCAACATTTATGTCGCTACCTGCGGAATGAAGTGCTGGTCCGCGTCAGGCTGCTAATCGGATAAGGTGAGAAGCAAGATGCGAATTGGACGTCGGCGATTTCTTGTCCTGTCGCTCGGAGCGGCTGCCTTCGGCAAGGCACACGCCTCCGGGCCACTCTGGGCAGCCCTGCGATCCGGAGAAGCCATTGCGCTGCTGCGCCATGCCGCGGCCCCAGGCTCCGGCGATCCGCCTGGCTTAAGGCTCGGTGATTGCAGCACCCAGCGGAATCTGTCGGAAGAAGGTCGTGCGCAGGCCCGCGCGATCGGCGACCTGTTCCGTGCGAACGGCATCTCGTTGGCAGCCGTCTATTCGAGCCAGTGGTGTCGTTGCCTCGACACCGCTCGCCTGCTCGGGATCGGCGACGTCGTGCCTCTTGAGCTGCTCAATTCGTTCTTTGGCGACAGTTCGGCCGCAGAAGTGCGCACCGCTGCCCTTTTGGCCTGGCTCCGCGGGCAGCGTTTCGGCGGGCCTGTGGTCCTTGTCACGCATCAGGTCAACATCACCGGTTTGACCGGCGAGGTGCCGGATAGCGGCGAAATGATCATCGTCCGTATTCATGAAGCTGAGCCCGTGCAGGTCATCGGGCAGGTTGCCACGCCGGCTTGAGCATCATGGCCATCGACCCCATCTCGTGCAGCACCGCTTCTGTCGCGGAACAACGACGTGCGAGGAGAAATTAAAGGGAGTGATGGCATGGCTATCGATTTCAACCATACAATACTGCCGGCCCACGACAGCGAGGCGTCGGCAAAATTCCTGGCGGAAATGCTTGGCCTTCCAGCCGCGAGGCGCTGGGGTCCTTTCCAGATGGTCACCACCGAAAACGGTGCCAACCTCGACTATATGGATACCTCAGGCGAAATCAGGCCGCAGCATTACGCCTTCCTGGTCAGCGAAGCCGAGTTCGACGAGATCTTCGCCAGGATTCGTGAACGGAACCTCTCGTACTGGGCTGACCCCAGCCGGACGCAGTTGGGCGAGATCAACCACCACGACGGCGGCCGCGGCGTTTATTTCGAGGACCCGAACGGTCATCTTCTCGAGATCATTACCCGTCAGTACGGCAGCGGCGGATGGAACCCGTGATCGCTCGGTGGTGTAGTCAGGCGGCGAACGTTCTGCGAGCATTGTCACGGTGTTCTGCCGCAGCCAGCTGATCAGTCTGCTGAAATCGCGTCCAAAACTCGTCGCGGTCGTGACCCGCTCGGTCGAAGCGGTCAACGTGTGCCAGGCAGGTGCTGTGGAAGGCTTCCAGTGCGCGCTCGACATCGACACCGGCGTGCACCGATGATGCCGGATAAAGGGCGGCGAATAACGTCAGCAGGAAGCGAGGCGACATTTCACGCTCCGAGCCAGCTCAAAACGGTCGACACCTTTCAAACGCTTTGCCGCCGCGATCGATCCCTCCTGGCTAAACGCCCCAAACCGACAAGGCTGGCCTCACCGCTCCTCTGGGGGCTTCAAGAGCCGGAACTGCAGCAGCAGCAGCAGGTCATAAATGATCTTCAATGCACCGCAGATGAGGAGGGGCCAAGCTCGGAAAGAGGCAGCAAGCAGAGCGCCCGCCAGCGCCGGACTGGCTGCCGCGGCCAGACTGCGCGGGACAGATGTGAAGCTCGCGGCCGCCGCCCGCTCCGCTTCCGTGACAACGGCCATGACGTAAGATGAGCGCGTCGGGACGTCCATCTGCGAAAGCGCAGCGCGGACCAGCAGCAGGGCCAGTGTCAGAGGTAGCGTCGGCGCAAGCGCCGCCAGCATCAGGGCGATGTTGGACGGAATGTGTGTGAACACCATCGTGTTGATGAGTCCGATGTGCCGGGACAGCCAAGCTGCAACGGGGAATGAGAACGCCGAAAGCACGCCGGACCAGAAGAAGAAAAATCCCGCTTCCGAAAGCGACAGGTCGAATTTTTCGAACAGCCATAGGGCAAGCAGCGACTGGACGACAAAGCCGCCGGCGAAAGCATCAAGGCTAAAAAGAGCCGCAAGCTTGAGAACGATATTGCGCGAGGGGCCGAGCGCGGACGCGGTACCTGTGTCCGACGTGGGACGGCGCTGCGGGATCCGCGCGTAGAAGAGGCCGCCTAGCAGGCCGAGCAACGCGTAGAGCACGAACATGGCCTTGATGCCGGTGAGTTGGTCGGGGCCGGATGGAGCAACAAGATCAGGGGTCGCCGAAGCGAGTGCGCCAACGGCGCCTGCAAGCGCGCCCACCAAGCTGTAACGCGCGAACATCTTGGTCCGGGCTGCATCAGTGACTTCGCGTGTGAGCACGGCATGCTCTAATGGCACGAACACGCTGACGCTGCCGGCCGACGGGTTGATGGTGCCTGCGAACGCGATCACCAAAAGCAGCGCGTAGTCATGAACCAGGGCAAAGGCCACACCCGTGGCGACCATCAGACTGGTGGCGGCAAGCAGGAGACGGCGGTGATCGTGTCGGGCACCAAGGACTCCGACGGCGATGGTCAAGAGCGCTGAACCGAGTAGCGATGCGGTCGCGATGATGCCGACCTGCAGAGGCGTGAAACCCAATGCGAGCAGGTAGACTGGCAACAGAACGGCCACGAACCCATCGCCCATATCGCGCAGGGCTCGGGCCGCAAAAAGAAAGGTCGTCGGGTGGATCCGCTGCACTGGCCTAGCCTACTCTCATGACCTGCGTCGGCGTCACCGCGCTCGGCAGCGACGCTCGGCAAGGCGGAAAGATCATGACGGAGTCGCGTTAGATATTCCAGCGAGGCGAGTATCGGTTTTGTTGGACTGGAACAGAGAGAACCTGTGCCGGGTAGATGGACGGGCGTTTGAGGTACGGATGGATGGATGAAGGAACTTGTTGGGGCCCGTGAGCTCGCGCGGTCACTTCATCGAACGGCCGATGCCGAGCGCGTCCGTTTCGCGTGGGCACCTTCTCGCTCGCTCCACGCCTGCGAAATCCGCGGCGAAAATGGTATCGGACCGATTGGTGCTCCAATATGGACATGTAGAGTTGTTGTCTTCGAGCGTTCCGTGAGAAATGGCATCCAGGCAATGACAGACTGCCAGAGGGGGGTATAAATGCGTCGCATCGCTCGGATTTCGCTTGCCATCATCCTTTCGCTAGCCGTCGCAATCCTGACTGCCTGGGCCGGACTTGCCATGTGGTATCGTCTGCCTGTGGCTGAGCTTGGACGGGCTCTGGCCGGCGTCCTGTTCATCTTGTTCGGCCTCGCCACTATCATCGCCCTCTTCAGCCGGTTTCGCATCAGGGCGCTTGTCCTGTTTGCAGCTGCGTTAGCTGTGGTTCTGGTTTGGTGGAGCACCATCAGGCCTTTCGATCACGCGGACTGGGCGCCCGACGTCGCCCGTCAGGTAACCGGCACCCGCGACGGAAACCTGTTGACGCTGACTGATGTGCGCGACTTCGAGTGGCGTAGCGCTACTGATTTCACCGAACGCTGGACAACGCGGACCTACGACCTCTCCAACGTTCAGACGGTGGATCTCTTCATGTCTTATTGGTCCGGGACCAAAATCGCCCATGTCATCATAAGCTTCGGCTTTGCAGGAGGTGACTATCTTGCCTGGTCGATTGAGGTGCGGCGCCATGGAGGCGGCAAGTTTTCACCCATGGCAGACCTGTTCAAGAGCAATCCCCTGGTCATTATTGCGGCTGATGAGCGAGACGTCGTCGGCGTCAGGTCAAACGTTCGTGGAGAGGATGTCCAAATCTATCGGCTAAAAGTGTCACCGGAAGCGGCCCGGGCGCTCTTGCTGGAATACGTCTTGGACGCAAATGCACTTTCCACGACTCCAGAATTCTATAATTCCATCACGACGAACTGCACGACCACGATCGTCAAGATGATGCGAGCCGTCGGTGACGTGGTGCCTCTTGACTGGCGCCTCATCGTTAACGGCTATCTTCCCGAATATGCGTATGCACGGGGTGCGCTCGATGTCAGCTTGCCGATGTCGGTTTTGAGGGAGGCAGCCCACATTGACGGCCGTGCGCGGGAGTCGGGCCTTTCGCCAGACTTTTCGAGATCGATCCGGATTGGCGTGCCATCCCCCGGTCCAATTTATTGATCTCTGGAATCGTGTTTGGAAACGCTGGGCGGTTCGAACCGGATCTCATCCCGGCTTCACGGCGCACTTCTACTTTCTCCTCCTGTCGACTCGCATTGGCGGACGCCGCGCCTAGATAAGCACTGCGCCGGGGCGGAGCGATGCAGAAGGACCTGAGCATGCCTGAACAAATTACCCTGACTAAAGTTGAGCAGATCACATTGAATGATGGCTCAGCCATTCCCCAGATCGGCCTTGGCGTTTGGCAGGTCGATCCAGCCATTACGGCCCAAGTCGTGAGTTGGGGAATCAAGGCCGGCTACAGACTGATCGACACCGCCGAAGGCTACCAGAACGAGGAGGGCGTCGGGCAGGCGATCCGCACGGCTGGCGTGCCGAGAAGCGAACTGTTCATCACCTCGAAGCTGCGAAACGGCGCGCATCAGCGTGACGCCGCCCTGCGGGCTTTCGACGAGACGATGAACAAGCTGGGCATCGAGCAGATCGACCTGTTCCTGATCCACTGGCCAGTGCCCAGCCAGGGCAAATATGTCGAGGCGTGGAAGACGCTGATCGAACTCAGGCAATCCGGCCGGACCAAGTCGATTGGCGTTTCGAATTTCAACCACGACCATCTGGAGCGGATCATCGGCGAAACTGGTGTCACACCCTCAGTCAACCAGATCGAACTCCATCCCCGGTTTCAACAGCGCCAGACCAGAGAATTTCACAGCACGCACAACATCCGCATCGAAAGCTGGAGCCCGCTGGGCAGCGGCCGGCTGTTGAGCGACCCGACCCTCGAAAAGATCGCCGGAAAACACCGCAAGTCCGTGGCGCAGGTGATCATCCGCTGGCATCTTCAGGAAGGGCTGATCGTCATTCCAAAGTCGATCCACCAGGACCGGATTGCCGCCAATTTCGACGTCTTCGATTTCGAGCTGGATTCAAAGGACCTCGAGCTCATTCGAGGTATGGATTCATCAAACGGCCGTACGGGCGCGAACCCGGCCACGGCTGCGTTCCTGTTCTAAGGGTCTGAGAGAAGGGAGCCGACAGCGGAGCTGCCAATCTCCCCCCTCGTGGGGGAGATGCCAAGTGGTGGCAAAGAGGGCAGGACAGAGGGGGGCGCTGTCCCGCCGGCGTATCAAGTCGTACCGGCGAGCCCTGCCTCGATCACAATATGCTGGCAGACATTGTCGATGTCGCGAATGACGTCGTCGTTCCAGAAGCGCAGCACAGTCCAGCCGTCTTGCTCAAGACGCTTTGTCCTTGCCTCGTCGCCTGCATTGGCGTCGGCATGCTGCGAACCATCGACTTCGACGACGAGCTTCTTATCCGGGCAAGCGAAGTCGACAATATAACCGGCAATCGGAAATTGAGGTTGGCACTCTACGGCGCCCCCCTCCCACTTGGGGGGAGATTGGCAGCTGTGACGATCGCGCTCAGCCTCATATCCCCGATCCATCCAGCAGCGGGACATCTTCTTCGTCCCAAGGGCTCGGCAATGAACCCTTGCTCAGATTGGCGGTCGGCAGCGGCATCCAGCATTTCAGCTCGGGTTCGGCGTATTCAACCACGCGTCCGGGCGACGAGTCGGAAGCGCGCCAGCCTTCGCTGCCGAACTGGTCGGCTCGAGACCAGTAGGCCAGGTCGACTTCCGCCGGCCCCTGCTCAGACGGCCGAACCGTGACAAGGATTCGGCTGCCATCCCTTGGCGCGCTCGACATGTGACGCCAGCGATCGGGCTCGTCCATCGTAATCTCCTCGCGCAATCTGCATCTCGGCTGTCCAGACGAATAGTCGCTTCGCTCACAAGGCCGGTCAACCCGAACTTCGCGCCGGCAGTCTATGATTGGCCGCCTACCGGTTTGGCGCGACATGGGCTGCCGGTCATCAGCGCACCTTCGCCTTGACTGCCCAGGCTCTCGTTTTCAGGGGAATGGACCCGTCCTCGCCGCGCGGCAGACTGTCGCGGAGCCTCTCCATCAATCTCTGGCGAGCTGCGGGGTCGAGACTCATGCAGTAGCCGGGCGCCGGTCCCGCACCCAGGGTGAAGGGGTGCCAGTAGTCCTCAAAGTCCTTGAACACGGCCGGCATTTCAATCCGGGTGGAGTCGATGGAGCCCAGGCCCGCCTTCTCCGCGAGATCGGTCAATCCATCTTGTGTGCAAAATGGAAAACGCCTGTCCTCGGTAAGGTCGACGGCACCGGGGTCAAGCGCCGTCGCAGCGGTCCAGAAGGCCCGCATGAATTCCACCCCGCCGCCAGGATAATCCCACACATAGAATCCAATCGTCGCTCCAGGGCGGGCCACCCGCCGCATCTCGGCGAGCGCCTTTTGCCTGTCGGGAACGAAGTTGAGGACAAGCGCCGACACGACCATGTCCTTGCTGCCCGATTCGACTGCCAAGGCCTGCGCATCGCCTGCGAGAAACGCGACACGCTTGTCCGGCACGTTTGCCCGCGCCTTGGCGAGAAAACCCTCCGACGGATCTATGGACACCAGGCTCCAGGGATTGCAACGGGCCAGGATGGCTGCCGACAGCACCCCGGTTCCGCAACCCACCTCAAGCCAGTCCAGACCCTCTGCCGGATCGAGCCAATCCAGGAAAGGTGGAGCGATCTGACGGCTCCATCGCCCCATATAGAGGTCGTAGCTATCCCCGGCCTGCCAAGCGTCGTGGCGCGTTGCCTCAGCCATCGCAATCTCCTCCCCTGATGATTTCGACCCGTCGGACCGCGAGAATACGCCCGCCGCGCTCGCGGGAACAGGGGCCAGGAAGGTCTGCCCGGGGGGATCGTAATCGGATGCCGACACGCGCACGCCCCGGGCCGGCAAGGCAGACGATCCGCGTTCTTGCTCAGCCTGCCCGGAAGGCGAGGCTCCGCCTCATCAGTTGGATGCTGAGCGCCAGGTCTCCGCTTCCGATGAACCAGGGCGACAGTATCCGGGACGACCTCAGTCCGCGATAGAGCAGATAGGGAAGTCCGAGCGACAGGGCGATCAGCGCCAACTCGGAAGACATCCCGAAGTCACGCAGCGTGAAATGAACGAACTGATGGACGAACATGATCACCAGGGAGGCCGCGCCGATTTCCGCCAACGGAGCGATGCGCAAGCTCGGCATCGCCATGAAGCGGACGAGGCCGAGGATAAAGGTCGAGATCGCCAATGCAACGAGCAGGCCGAGAAGTGGCGGGCCGAAGATGGCGTTCTTCATGCTGAAGGTAAAGTCGGACCCCGTCAGCGCCGCCGCGAGCGCGACCCCGGCAACCGCCACGACAAATACCGCCGACCACAGTGCGTTCATGCCGCGTTCGCGCAGGAAATGTCCGAACCAGAATGCGCCTATGGCGAGCGGCACGTTCGTCAGCGCCAGCGGCGCGCGCACCTCCTGCCAATATGCCTGGATTGAATAGGCGAGGCCGACGGATGCGCCGACGAAGACCAGCATGCCGGGATCGGTCGGCCCGCTGGTCCTGATCGCGACCTCGTTGTAGACAAGTTGCGTGGCGACGAGGCAGGTGACGAACCAGAACACGCCGAGTTCGCGCGTCAGGTGCCGTCCGCCCAACAGGGCGTCGGTGATGAGTTCCCTGATCTGCCAGGGCGCCGGGGTGTCGCCGCGCAAAAAGTCGACAACGAGCACGCTCGCCATGATCGCGCCGAGAAACATTACATAGGGGATGAGCAGGCCCTGGACGCGCTTGCGGAGAAGCGCCTTCCTCTCCGTGACGGCAAAAAGGTAGCCGGATATGATGAAGAAGAACGGCATGAAGAACAGCGATGCCGCGAAGTAAATCGGGTGCGCCCAGCGCCAGGTGCTGTGGTCGAGGACATGGGCCATGACGACGAGGGTGATTCCCAAGCCCTTGGCAGTGTCCAGCCAGGTCTCACGGATGGGCAGGTTCAACTTCAGCGTTTCCTGGATACGGCTTATCGGCCGGCCCGGTCCTTCGGTTTCGATGGTGATTGTGCATTGCATCATACTGTGTGGCAAGTGCGAATTGGCTCGGAGGTCCGCATTGCCGGTTGCCGCCGACGCAATGTCGCAAAAGTCGGCGAAATTCAGCATTCCGCTTGATTTTCCGCCGATCTTCACCCATTGTTGCGTTGCACAATAACAGGCTGGTGCCGACTATGGCAGTTCAAGCGATAGGAAACCTTGGCCGGCACGGGCTGCCGCTCTTGCAACCAGCCGGCTGTTGAAATCGATCGCGCTTTGACGTCGGATCGACCAGGTCCGCATCAAGCAGAAAAGGACCAAGATGCTTCGCGACTTGTCCGCCCACAAGAAAATGTTGATGCTCGGCATTGTCGGGCTGGTGCTCGTCGCCATCCTCGACGCCTTCAGCAACCTGCCCGTCGTCTCCGGCTGCGCATTCTACGGCAATTGCGCGATCGATGGCGCCGTAGAAGCACCGATGGGGCACAGTCAGGATCCGACGCTGCAATGAAGCCCCCCGGCAAGACGGCGCTTATCGTCTATGACGGCGACTGCATCTTCTGCCAGAGCTATGTCCGCTTTGCCCGGCTGCGCGACGCGCTCGGTCCTGTCGAGTTGCTTGACGCGCGCTCCGGCGACCCGCGCGTTGTCGAGTTTCAGCGCCAGGGCTTCGACCTGAACGAGGGCATGCTCTTCGTTTTCGAGGATCGCGTCTACCACGGCGAGGAAGCCATCAATCTCCTGGCGATCCTCAGTTCCTCTTCGACGCTTTTCGGCTGGCTCAACCGCAGGATTCTCTCAAACAGGACGGCCGCGCGGCTGATCTATCCGGCGCTCAAGCTCGGACGCCGGGCCACCCTGAGGCTTCGCGGCCGCTCGCTGATCCCTACCGACCTCGAACGGCGCTAAAGCATGCCCTCAGGCCCTGACCGAGGATGCGCAGCGGTTTTGCGATAGCGACCATGAACTTAAAGCGACTCGTGACTCTTAACAATCGCGACGCGATTGGGCATTGGATGGCTTAAGTCGACTGTCCGGCGACATCTGCCAATTTCCGTGAAAGCGGCGTTCAGTGGGTGCAGGCCTTCGGCCGCGAGAAATCCACCAGCTTGAACATAAGCAACTTGCGTTCGAGGAGGCTGGGCATTTCGCCTGCGAAGGTCGAGGCGTTGGCGCGGGTAATCGTCTCGCCATCCTTCACGTAAGTCACCCAAGCCTCGGGCTTCCGGCGCAGTTGTTTCTTCACATCGAGGAGCACGTGGTAATTGCCCGCCCGCGACTGCCGGACGAGATGGGGCTCGGAGGAATCAACGATCTTCACCACCTCGTTCTGATAGTTGAACATGTATGGTGGCTTGGGAAAGAGCAGATGGTTGGTCTGGCCGGCCTCGGTGTGCAGATTGCTGAACATGTTGATGGAACTCTCCGTCTTGAGCCCGACATAGGGTGACAGGCAGGAGAGGAAGAACAAGCCCGGCACCAAATAGACCCAGAGCGGCTGGCGCGGCGAGGAGACGGTCCGGCAAGGCAGGTTCTGCAGGGCCACATAGGACAGCACGACCATCGCCGCGCCGCCCACTACCCCCCAAATGAGGATCCAGACGGAGTGGACCATCATGTCGAAGGAGCGCCCGGGAAAAGCATAAGTGAGCACAATGACGAGAGTGACCGCGACCAGCATCACGGCCGCGCCCGGCAGCAAGATCCCGACCCGGCCGAACGTCTCGCGCAGCGGATTGATAAACTCCAGCGAGGTGCGATAGAGCGCCTCGCTGGCGGGCGTGGGGATGCTCAGCACATACAGCGCGAACACCAGGCTGGAAAAGTCCATGTACCAGGAATAGGCCGAGATCGGGATCACGTAATGGAAGACGAGTGCGAGGATGAACCCCACGGCGAAATAGCGCTTCCAGTAGAGAGACACAATCGCGATCGCCTCAATGACAAAGGTGGCGAAGATCGCAAGATACCGGCCAAACAGATTGTCCTCGAGGCCGAACGGACGAGCCAGCGGAGCGTAGAGGCCCACCGCGCAACTCACGGAAGGATCGAGGAAATCGGTGTTGATCTTGTGGAAGATGCCGTAGAAATACATGATGGCGAGCAGCGCCCGGGCGACGATCCGGATCTGTTGATAAAGCTCCATCCGGGCCAGCGCGGCGCCGCGGCCGGCGGCCCGCAGATAGAGCACTGCCGCACTGAGCAGGATAGCCCCGTTCATCACCGCCGTGATCGTCTTGTTGTTCGAAGCGACCGGCATGCGCAGCGCGTACAGCACAAGCGATACCATCACGAGCCCGATCAAGAACTCGGTTCGCCGCGGGTACAGCAGGAGTAGCAGGCTGAACAGGACGACCGACCAGCTCAGAGCGGCAAACAGCGGCCCCTTGTAGCCAAGCATGGAGTAGATATCACCGGCGATACTGAAGATCGCCGCCATTGCCCAGAACGGGGCAAATGCGGTCAATCCGTCAAATGTATCGTCCCGTCCTCTGACTTTCGTGATCTTGCTGCGACCAACGTTCCATATCGGCGTCGCGCTTGAATACTGCTGCTGCCCAATAAACACCAGTTAGCCCCCGCTGCCCTATGTTGCACTGCAACATCAGCACGAGCGCAGAGTAAGAGTCAATCCGCCGTCGTCGGTAGCTCCTGCTGCCGAGCATCAGCCATTGGGAGAGGTGCGGCGGACCCAAAGCGGGATGCGTTTAATTTGAACTGGCCATCCCGCTCCATTTGTTTCGCCCGCGACTGCATGTCGCCCAAGGCATGCCCTCGGGCCTGACCGGAGGGCGCGCAGCAGTATCAGGACAACGACATGTCAACACGACGACATGTATGAAAACAAGAACTTGAAGCGGCGCATTAATCTTGCGGATGCGCCGCGCTTCGCCGACTAACGCTGCTTTGCCGTTCTGGGAAATTCCACCACGTCAGCGGGCGGACGCTTGTACTGGGCTGCGACAATTGCATCGATCAGGATGTCCAGGGCGGCGCGCGCCGCGCTGCTCGTCTCGTCATCGCCGCGCAAATAGTGACAGGCTCGTTCAAGATGGAGGTGGGCTGCGGCAAAGTCACTGGTCATGGATTCTCCTTTTGCCCGCCGCTGGACAACGATGGCCCATTTCGATTTACCCAAAGGCGAACATCCACAGCAGGATTTGAATCAAATATGGCGGGTTAACCAGATCTTCAGCATCGCGAGGTGACCTTGCGGCTGCGGACATGTGTTGAGTTCCGCCTCAGGCAACAGACCCGCTCCGGAGACCGGGGCGGGTTTCTGCTTGAATGGTGCCGGGGCAGAACTTGACATGGCTCGACGGTTGGAAGTCCGCCTTGCGTCCAGATTGAGCCAACCGACTCAAGCGTGCCTGACGCGGAAACCAGCCGGGGATGGAGCCACGCATGCGCTTTCTTTCGCCCGCCACCAGCAGATCGACGAGGGCGCGCACCCGGTCGGCCTAAAGCGCGCCGCGAGCCAGCCCGACGCAGCATCAGCCATGGTATCGATGCTACGCATGCGTGCCAGGTTGGGGCAGCCGGGGCCGGCATGGCCCAGCCTGAGTTTATAAGCTGCAGCTATATTAGTGATTCCTTGACAATTGCTCGGAGCTCTGCTTTCCTCATTCATTGATCATTAAGTCATTAAGTAAGTCGTGCGCGTTTTGGGGACCGTGTTCGCAATGTCAACCTTGGTTGTTGCGGACCCGCGGGGGGTATATCTCGCCGGTCTGGAGTGGGTTCTGCGGAAGGCTGGTCACAGCGTCGTGGCAAACTGCCATCGCATAATTGACGTTGTCCCGCATGTAGAGTGCCATCGGCCTGATATTGTCGTCATAGGCGTGGACATTGCCAGTCAGCAGACGGCCAGTCTGTCTTTCCGGCTGAGAGCCTGTAACAGCGCTCTGGGCATAATCTTCATCCTGCAACCAAAGGGCGGATTCGACGTCGAGGATATACGGGAACTCGACGCCGACGGCTTGCTGCTGGACGGCGTCAGCCACCGCTGCCTCGTCGAATGTGTGACTGCCGTGGCGGCCGGTCGAAAGTGGGTCGACCACAAGATCCTCCAACACCTGTTGATGCGGAGCGCGCCGCATCACGCCGCGCGCACGCTTACAGGACGTGAGGCCGAAGTCGCCAGCCTCGTCGCGCGCGGGTTGCGCAACAAGAGCATTGCCACGCAGCTGCACGTATCTGAGGGCACGGTGAAAATGCACTTGCACCACGTCTACGAAAAGCTCCACCTCGGCAGCAGGGCTGAATTGGCCTGGGCGCTTGGCGAAGCCGCCGACCACCTGGGAACGGGCCACAAAAGCGGGCTTTGATCATCACCTTCGGCCAGGCGTCGATGACGCCTGCGTCAGCATGATACCGGCAACAGGCCGGAAGCCCACAGCATATCGATCGACCCGTCATACCTACGCGGTTACCCGCAAGCGCCTGTCGCGGCTCGACCCTATCGAAGGATGTATATCGTTCGATCAGGTAGGGGTATTCACCATAACACTATCGAACCGCGAATGGACGCGTCCTCTTCATCGGCGGCACAATGAGGTTGGAGGGCCGCATTTCAGTGCGCGACCGGATGCACTCGGGGTAGGTGCATTTCCGCCATCTGGGGGCTGGATCCCTTTTCTTGAAGCGTTTTAACCAAGGAGAATCTCCATGGCACTCGACATCGTGACCCAAGACATCATCATCGACGAGACCACCGGTCTTCAGGACGATGATATTGACCCGTCCGTTGCGCCGCACAGCACCAACGCCACGCTGCTATATCTGCTAAGTCTCGACGATGCGGGCGGGCTGACCTCACCGGAGGTCGCCTTCCAGACCAACTTCGTGCAGGCCTCGGCGGACGCAGGGGAAACCATCACCTCGGTCGTTCTCGCCCAGAATTCCTCCGGGACCCCGTTTTCCACCACCGTCGGCGTGAACAGCGGCATTCGGACGGTCGATGGCAATTATGTCTGGCTGTTCCAGGACCCAACCAATGCAAACGTCGTGATCGGCGTCATTGGTACGGATGACCCGCTCGCCGAGCCCGCTGAGACCGGGCCGCTCGCCTTTTCGCTTGGGCTGAACAGCACCAGCACCACCAATGCGGACCTTTACACGGTCCAGTATGTGCCGTTGCTCCATCCGATCGCAACCAACCCGGACGACCAAATCGATCTGCTTGATAAGGTGTTCGCCTCGGTCACGGGGACCAGCGTGGCTAGTTTCTTAGGCTCGGCCGCCGCGCCCGGCAATCATGATTTCTACCTGATCAATTCGTCCAGTGACGCTTCCAAGCAACTTCTGGTGATAGGTTTGGACGGTGGCACCGCCAACGTGAGTACACAGGGCTTCGGCGTCGACAACCAGAGCATCAATCCGAACGACACGCTCCAGGTCGATTTTGTGACCGGCGGTACCCTGAACGCAGGTAGTTCCTCGCAAATCCAGTACGGCAACCATCTCGAGACTGTCACGCAGGCCGGGTTCACGATCAACCAGGTCACGCCATCTAATCCGGATGATCGGGTGGACGTCAGGATCGCCGCCTTCAACAATGCGGGCAACGAGCAAGGCACGGACTTCTTTGACGGCACCACGGCCAGCTCCGTGAACATCACCAGCCTCAAGTTGACGGGCCAATCGGGGTTTGCGTCCACCATCACCGCCAATGGCACCTATGCCACGGGGAGCGGCAACGTCACCGTCAGCGGGCTCGGCACCGGCATCGTCACCATCACCGGGCTCGATAACGTCACCACCGTCGATGTCACCACCAGCAGCCCAATGGATCGGCTGCAGGTTGCGAGCGTCGATGCAAACGAAGGGCTCGACATCACCGAGTTCCATTTCTCGGTGACGAACACCAACGCCTACAGCGAAGAGGTCGGCTCCTTGATCAACTTTGACGATGATGGGCCGAGCATTTCGACGACCGGCACCCTGGCGACCCTGACGGTCGACGAGACCGACCTCACGACCGACGCCAGCGCCAGCTTCGCGGCCAACTTCATCTCGGCCTTCGGCGCCGACGGCGCCGGCACGCTGACCTACGCGCTGAACGTGGTTGCGGGTCCCTCGGGTTTGGTCG
>NZ_JBVVPY010000023.1:30393-123078 GCF_055811335.1 Mesorhizobium sp. WSM4847
AGCGACGACCTGGTGTTCACGGTCAGTGTAGACGGCACCGGCAATGTGACGCTCGACCAGAAGCGTGCGGTCGTGCATACACCCGACAGTGGGCCGGACCAGTCGACGACGCTGGCGGCCGCCAACCTCGTTCAGCTCACCGCGACCATCACCGACAAGGACGGGGACGACGAGGCGGCCATCCTCGACATCGGCCAGAACCTCAACTTCGAGGACGACGCGCCGACGATCAGCACCACCGGCACCCCGGCGACCCTGACGGTCGACGAGACCGACCTCACGACCGACACCAGCGCCAGCTTCGCGGCCAACTTCAGCTCGGCCTTCGGCGCCGACGGCGCCGGCACGCTGACCTACGCGCTGAACGTGGTTGCGGGTCCCTCGGGTTTGGTCGACACGGCGACCAATCAGGCGGTCGTTCTGTCGGTCACCGCCGGCGGCGTCGTTGAAGGCCGCACCGCTGTCAGCGACGACCTGGTGTTCACGGTCAGTGTAGACGGCACCGGCAATGTGACGCTCGACCAGAAGCGTGCGGTCGTGCACACACCCGACAGTGGGCCGGACCAGTCGACGACTCTGGCGGCCGCCAACCTCGTTCAGCTCACCGCGACCATCACCGACAAGGATGGGGACGACGAGTCGGCCACGCTCGACATCGGCCAGAACCTCGTCTTCGAGGACGACGCGCCCACCATCACGGGAAGTGGTACAGAGGCGATTGCCACGGTTGACGAATCTGATCTCGCGACCGACGGCACAGCTAACTTCTCGTCAAACTTCAACGGTGGCTATGGTGCCGATGGGGCCGGGACCACGACTTACGCGCTGAGCGTGATCGCGGGCGCATCCGGTCTTATCGACACGCTGACTGGTGAGGCGGTCAACCTGTCGGTTACTCCCGGCGGCGTTGTCGAGGGCCGTACGGCTATCGGTAACGCGTTGGTGTTCACGGTGACCGTGGACGCCGCCGGCATCGTGACGCTTAATCAGGACCGTGCAGTCATACATGATCCCAACAGCGGGCCGAACGATACCGAGACGTTGTCGGCGGATAACCTGGTCCAATTGACGGCGACCATCACCGACAAGGACGGTGATAGTGCCGCAGCTGTCCTCAACATCGGCCAGAACCTTGTCTTGACGGATGACGCCCCGACGATCGTCGACCAAGACGCCGCGACCGGTATCCAAGGGTTCGACGGCGACCCCGGCACGGCTGGTGCCCAGGGTGAGACCTTGACCAACGCGGTCGGTGCCCCGGCTACCGGTGTATTCGCGTTCGACATCGGCGCGGACGCTCACCTGCCGGCGTTCTACACGGGTGGTGGCTCCGACTTCGGTGATGCTGACCTCGTCACGGGTGGTGTCCAGCGGCTGGTGTTGACCGGCACGGTCGACAACGCGCAGAGCCCGAACATCACTAACATCTCGACGTCACTCACTTCGGAGACTGCCACCAGCGCAGTGTTCGCCTTCTCGTTCCATTACGACAAGGATCCGATCACGGCCGGTGTGCAGGACGCGACGGCGGGTGGCACGTTGACCTTCGACAAGGATGACGGCACGTACTCCATCGCCTTGAACGACGCGATCGACGGGTTCAGCTTCAGCGTCTTCCACTCTTCGGAGCTATTGTCGAAAGCACCTCCCGGTAACACCGGCCACCCCGAACTCGTGGTGACGGAGTTGGACGTCTTCGACGCGAATGGTGCTGACAACATCCCCGGCAACGCGGACGACGACACTGACGGGTTCTACGTGCAGTTCACCGCGAACTCGAACCCCGGCAGCAATGCTTTCGGGTTCAACGGGACGGGCGATGGTAACCCGATCGCCGGGGACACGACGTTCACCAACGGCCAGTTCGTCACCAGCGCCTTCGAGGATTGGGTGTCTGCCACGCAGAATACCAACGGCGTCGCCGGTGACACGATCCAGAAGGGCGAACTGCTCACCCTGCGGTTCTTCAACGAGAACATCCTTGGGGACGTGAACCCCGGCGCCCCCAATGGTGGTACCGAGAAGGTTTCCCCGACGGACGCCGTGGACGCTATCGCCATCAAGTTCGACGGCATCGGCAACGCCGAGGACCTTATCGTAGTCCTCGACCTGATCGACTACGGTGCTGACGGTGTCCTAGGTGGAACTGGTGTCAACGCAGACGTCGAGACGACGAAGTCGGTCTTCGTGCAGAACGCGGACTTCTTCAAGGGCAACACGGTGCCGGCACCGTATAACTCGGAGTTCACGCTCGACCGGAACGACGCCCTCGTGATCATCGAGAGCAACGACTACAACGCCACCGGCGAGCATTTCCAAATTCAGGGCATGCAGATCATGCAGTCCGGGAACGGGCTGGATGGTTCGGCCATTAACCTGAATCGAGTGACCGACAACCCGGGTACCGTCGCGGTGGAGGGTGCCAGCCTACAAACGGCGGGTTCGCTGCAGCAGTGGGAAGCTACGGACAACGACGTTCTCAAGATCACGGATATCGGCTTCATCCAGTCGACGTCCGGGCAGATCGGCGCCGA
Organism: Mesorhizobium sp. WSM4847; assembly: GCF_055811335.1. Classification (NCBI taxonomy): domain Bacteria; kingdom Pseudomonadati; phylum Pseudomonadota; class Alphaproteobacteria; order Hyphomicrobiales; family Phyllobacteriaceae; genus Mesorhizobium; species Mesorhizobium sp. WSM4847. The sequence continues at coordinate 32,928 of NZ_JBVVPY010000023.1, forward strand.
CCTCGACTTCGCGGTCAACATCCAGGACGCCGACGGTGACACGACGGGCATACAGCACCTGCAGGTTGACGTCATCGCCTAGCATCTGACCAAAGGGAGGCGACTCACGTCGCCTCCCCGTACTGCCACCCACGATCCGTTGCACGAGATGACATCCGATTATGACGGGTGGTTCTGCTGCAACCGGCACGGCAGAGATAACAAATGATGAAAACGGCTAGACCATCTGCGTTGCAAGCAGTGATGAAAGAGGCCCGACGCGCGGTCAAGCCTCTTATCTGGTTCAGCGCCGGCATCAACGTGCTGATGCTGACCGGCGCGTTCTACATGCTCCAAGTCTACCAGCGCGTGTTGTCCAGCCACAGCCTGGAGACGTTGGTGATGCTGTCGCTGATGGCGGCAGGGGCACTCGCGACAATGGCCGGGCTGGAGGTAGTGCGCGGCCGCTTGTTGGCCACCGTCGGGACGTGGATGAACGCCCGGTTAGCCCCGGTTCTCCTGACCGCATCGGTTGAATACGCCGCCTCGGCACCTGGTCAGATCAACGCTCGGGCGCTGCGTGACCTCGACCAGGTGCGGAATTTCTTCACCAGCCCGAGCATATACCCGATCCTCGACGCGCCCTGGGCACCGATTTTCTTAGGCGCTATCTTCCTCATGCACCCTTGGTTGGGCTGGCTGGCAACCTGCGGCGGTATCGTGCTGTTCGCCCTGGCGTTGCTCACCGAGTACCTGACCCGCAAGCCACTAGCGGAAGCCGCAATCGCCCAGACGCGGGCTTACATGCAGGCCGAGCAAACGATCCGTAACGCCGAGGTCGTCCAGGCCATGGGCATGTTGAATCCCCTGCTCGAGAGCTGGAAGGCCCAGCAGGACGAGGCAAACAAAGGACAATCTCTCGCCAGTAACCGATCCAGCGTCATTTCGGCCCTCGCGCGGTCTTTCCGGCTGGCCCTCCAGATGGCCGTACTCGGCCTCGGCGCTTATTTGGTGCTGAGAAACGAGGCTTCACCCGGCATCATGATCGCCGCCGCAATCCTGATGGGTCGCGCGTTGGCCCCGGTTGAACAGGCGATCGGCACGTGGAAGGCGACGATCGGGGCACGGGCTGCCTACAAGCGTCTCGTTGCAATGGCCGGTCAACGACCGGAGGCCACATCGGCGCTGCCGTTGCCGCGCCCGAAGGGTAAGTTTGAGGCCGAGAACATTATGCTCGCCCGGAAGGACGGCGAACCGATCCTGAAAGGGATCAGCTTCCAACTCAAGACGGGTGAAGCGATGGCGTTGATCGGCCCGAGCGCGGCGGGCAAGACGAGTCTGGCGCGGGTACTGGCCGGTACTTGGCGTCCGACCGGGGGCCGCGCGCTGCTCGACGGGATGAGTGTCGTTGAATGGGCGGCGGAGGACCGGGGCCGTTACGTCGGCTACCTGCCGCAGGACATCGAGCTCTTCGCCGGTACCGTCTCCGAGAACATCGCCCGTTTTGCGTCGCTCAACCCCGCGGTTTTCAACAACGTGGTCAAGGCCGCGCAGTTGGCCGGCGTCCACGAACTGATCAAGGGATTGCCGAAGGGCTACGCCACCGAGATCGGTGAAGGTGGCGCGGCACTGTCCGGCGGGCAACGCCAGCGCATCGGGCTGGCGCGGGCGCTCTACGGCGACCCGGCGTTCCTTATCCTTGACGAACCCAATTCCAACCTCGACCACGAGGGCGAGCAAGCACTGGCCACTGTCATCGGCGGGCTCAAGGCGGCAGGTACGACCCTGATCTTGATCTCGCACCGGCCAAGCATTTTGGAAAAGGTCGACAAGGTGTTGGTGCTTAACCACGGCGCACAAGACCTATTCGGGCCGCGTGATGCCGTTTTCGGTGAACTCGCCAACCGCGCTCGCACGATGGCCCAGATGCCAAGAGCAATCCCGACGGTGGTCAAGCAAATGAACGACACCCAAGTCGTAAAAGAAGCATGAACACTATGAGGTCGTGCGGGTCTTGCAGTCTTTGTTGTAAGTTACCCGCGCTCGCTGAGTTTGACAAACCTATGAACACTTGGTGCAAGCACTGCGCCCCCGGCAATGGATGCAACATCTGGCCCAATCGACCTCAGACATGTCAAGAGTTTTGGTGTATATGGATGCTTAATCCGAACATGCCTGACAAGTACAAACCTGACAGAATCAATATGTATTTTGCGAGAACTGTCAAACAAGAGATTCTGCAAGTGTACGTCGACCCAGCTTATCCACGGGCATGGCGTGAAGGTAAGGGTAAAGAAGTCGTTAAATTTTTCGCGAAGAGTGGAAAACATATGTTCATTGTAGTCGGCCCTCGTGAACGACACTTTGTCCAAGCATTGGGGCAATCATTGCCTCAAAGCGTCAAGAACGTAATTAAGGAACATGGTGATCATGTTCTGACCAGTGAGGGATTATAAAAATGAACGTCGTGCCGTTCCCCGTCGCACCGCCCTCTCTCTTGGAGCCGCAACCCCTGCGTCTCATGGGCGTGACGTGCACCGGGTTCGCGATCATGTTCCTGTTCTTCGGCGTGGCCGGGGGTTGGGCGGCGCTGGCACCGTTGGACAGCGCCGCAGTGGCACCGGGCGTTATCAAGGTCGCCGGCGACCGCAAGCTCATCCAGCACCTCGAGGGCGGCATCATCGCGGAGTTGAACGCCGCCGACGGTGATATCGTCAATGCGGGCAAGGTCCTCATCCAACTCGACAACACACAGGCAAAGGCGCAGCTTGACCTGATCCAGAACCGGGTAGCAACGCGTGAGGCACTGGCCGCGCGTCTCAGGGCTGAGCGTGACGGCAAGGCCGAGATCGAGTTTGATCCGGCGTTGCTCGCAAACCCCGCCACTGCCGCAAAGGATGCGGTGGCCGCACAGCGTGACGTGTTCGCGGCGAAGCACCACAACTTGAAGGACGAGCGGGAAATGCTCAGCCAGCGCCGTCACCAAACCGAACAAGAGATAACAGGACTGGAGAAACTTGTAGTCACCGAGGACAAGCAGATCGAGGCGATCGAGGGTGAAAGCAAAGACCTCGAGAGTCTGCTCAAGAGGGGGCTGACCACCCGTGAGCGGAACCTGTTGCTCAGACGACAACAGCGGGAGATCGAGGGGGAGCGCGCTACCAACATCGCGGCAATCGCTCGTGCCAGAAGCGCCATGGCCGAGATTGGCATGCAAATCTTGAACCTCGACACAGTGCGGCTGAACGAGGCCGTCGAGGAGTTGAGCAAGGTCGAGGCGGAGTTGTTTGACCTCAGACAGGAGGAGCGTTCCGCCAAAGACGTGCTTGCCCGTACCAATGTCGTCGCACCAGTTGACGGCATCGTCATGGAGCTGAAGGTCCACACGGCGGGCGGTGTCGTGAAACCCGGTGAGACGTTGATGACAATCGTGCCGCTCGGACAACAACTCGTGGTCGAGGCTATGGTCAAACCAGAGGATGTCGAGACGATCGCCCCCGGACAGCCCGCGCGCGTCAGCTTCCCGGCCTTCGCCCGCTACAACCTGCCGCCACTCGACGGCGTCGTGGGGATCGTGTCGGCTGACCGCATGGTGGAGGAGCGCAGCGGGGCACCGTATTTCGCCGCGACCGTGTTGATCGACAAGAGCGAACTGGCCAAGCTGGAGGGCCGTAAGCTGCTGCCCGGCATGTCGAGCGAGGCGATGATCCGGACGGGTGCTCGCACCGTGCTTTCTTACCTCGCCGAGCCGATCACGCAGAATTTCCGCCGAGCCATGCGGGAAAAATAGTCACCTTTACTATCCGAGCCGAAGACAGAACTCGCCGGCCTTTGCCGTGCTGGTCGAAGCGCTGCGCTATCGCGGCCGAGCCAAAGTAACTTCATGCGTCGAAGCGGTTCGCTGCAAAAGGCGCGAGGCGGTCAGGATCGCCGCGTCCGGCAATCAGGTCGGCGACCATGCAGGCCGTGATCGGCGCCAGAGTGAGGCCGAGATGACCATGACCGAAGGCGTGGATCACCCTATGGCTGCCACGCGACGGACCAATGACCGGCCGGGAATCGGGCAGCGACGGCCGGAACCCGAGCCATTCGGATGAAGACCGGCCGAGTTGGGGAAAGAAGTGCCTGACACCGCGATCGAGCAGCGCCAGCCGGCGCGGATTTGCCGGCGCTGCAAGCCCGCCGAGCTCGACGGTTCCGGCGGCACGCAGCCGGCCAGTCATCGGCGTCATGTAGAAGCCGAGATCGACAGGACAGACCGGACGATTGAGCAGAGGCGCTTCGGTCGGGAATTCGAGATGATAGCCGCGTTCGGTCTCGAGCGGGACCCTGTCGCCGGCCTGCATGGCCAACGCCCGCGATTGCGCGCCCGCGGCGATCACCACCGTGTTCGCCTTGACGCGAAGACCGGATCCGCTGAGCCTGACACCGTCCGCCTCGACCCGCAGCCCGGTTACACCAGCCTGCGCCACCGACACGCCGCGGCCGGTCCCGGCATCGAGCAGCCGCCGCATCAGCGTCTTTGGATCGGTGACGTTCATCGAATCCGGAAAATACAGTCCGCGGGCACCGGCCGATGGCAGGCTCGGCTCCAGCGCGGCCACCTCTGCCGGCGTCAGAACCTCCTGATGCACGCCAAACCCGGCGCGCAGCGCCCTGCCCCCAGCCGCCTTGGCGAAATCGCTCTCGCGACGATATAGGTAAAGGCAGCCGTTGCGGCGCAGCAGATCGGCCATATCGGCCTCTTTTGCCATCTCCTCCCAGGCCGGCAGGGCCTCAGCCAGAAGCCCGGCGAGCGCCAGCGCATTGGCACGGGTGGCCGCCGGAAGCGACTCTCTGACAAAACTGACCAGCCACGGCGCCAACTGGAACAGAGCCGGCCAGCGCAGCGAAAAAGGGCTGTCTGGATCGAGCAGCAGTTTTGGCAGCGCGCGCAGAACGGCCGGATTGCCGACCGGCATACAGGCATATTCGGCGATCGTTCCGGCATTGCCGAATGAAGCGCCGGAGCCCGGCTCATTGGGGTCGACAAGCAAGACTTCGCGGCCCTCGGCGGCAAGGCGGAGCGCCGTCGCAAGCCCGATAACGCCAGCGCCGACAATGGCGATTTCAACGGTTTCCGCTGCTGCCACGACCATATCTTCTCGTTTGACCATGATCTTTTCCGAAAACCGGCCCCCACTTTTCGGGATCATGGTCTAGACGAAGCCAGGCAGTTGCAGATGCCCGGCCGCGAGCAGTTCGGCCATGGTGTTCAGCGCCGTGCGCAGATCGTCGAGCGAGCGCGCGGCGCCGACATTGATGCGCACTCCGTGCTGCACCGGCTCGCGCCCGACCGCGAAGGCATCGCCGGGAAGAACGGCAACGCCACGTTCCAGGCAGGTACGAGCGAAACCCGCGCCGCGCCACGGCTCCGGCAGGCGCAGCCAGGCATGCGTCGAGGTGGCGTGGCTCTGGACATCGTATCGGCCGAGGATTTCGGTGAGGATGGCCTGGCGCTGGCGAAGCTCCTGCTTCTGGGCTTCGATGATACGCGCCGCCGAGCCCTCTTCTATCAGCCGTGCGCCGATCAGCGCGGTCAGAGGGCTGATGCTCCAGCAGTTTATGCGCAAAGCCGCGGCGACCTGCCCGGCTATGGCGCGTGGCGCGATCACAAAACCGAGGCGCAGTCCCGGGGCAAGGCATTTCGACAAGGCGCCGATGTGAACCGTCAATTCGGGCTCGAGGCTGGCAAGCGACGGCGGCGGATTGTCCGCCAGCGGCCGATAGACGTCATCCTCGATGATGAGGACGTTATGGCGACGGGCGACAGTCACCAATTCGTGCCGGCGCTCCTCGCCCAGCGTGATGGTGGTCGGGTTGTGCAGGGTCGGCACCAGGAAGACCGCGCGCGGGCGCAGCTGCGCGCAGGCCGCCTCGAAGGCGTCGGCCCGCATGCCGCCACGGTCCATGGCGATGCCTCTGAGATCGAGCCCATGCACCCGGCATAGCGCATTGATGCCCTGATAGGTCACTTCGTCGGCGAGCACGACCTCGCCCTGCCTGGTCACCGCGCCAAGCACGCAATCCAGCCCATGCTGGGCACCCGCCGCCAGCACCACCCGGCCGGGATCGCCGTTGCCGGCGACCGGCTGCATCCACTCGGCAATCGCCGCCCTCGCCCACAGCGGCCCCTCGGGCGGGTGATAGTCCTGAAGCGTGGCGTAGTGCCGGTCCTTAGCCAAGCGCGGCAGCAGCAGGGCCAGGGCTTCGAGATAGGCCGAGGTTGCCGGCCGGTTGACGGAAAGGTCGATGACGCCGCTGTCGTCGCTTGGTGCCGACACGAAACCGGGTCCTTCGCCGCCGTTGCGGGCAGCGACCGTGGTGCCGCGTCCGGGCCGCGCTTCGAGCAGGCCGCGCTGCTGCAGCGTCGACAGCGCCCGCGTCACCGTGGTGACGTTGATGCCCAGTGCGCGGGCAATCTCGCGCTGCGGCGGCAGCCTGTCTCCAACGGCAAGCGTGCCGGCTGTAATCCGTTCGGCAATAGCGTCAGCAAGGCGCCGGTAGACCGGGCCTTCCTCCGAGGCGAGTTGCAGGTCCTGAAGCATGCGGATTGGCGGTTTCGGTGTGTTGACACTCTGGCTACCGGCGCATCTAGCATAAGACAATGTTCCGGACAATAGCGCTTGTCCGGTGCCTAATTCCAAAATCCGGGCTGAAAATCTCACACAACACCGAAGAAAGCCGCTTGACGGGCAAACTTGTCTGCATCTATGGTTCTTTTGGCGATTGATTGTGTGAGCATACAAGTTTGGTTTGCCGCCTTGCGCGGCCAGCGTCAAGCGAGACCGGCACATGGACGGCAAGCACCATTTCGTTTCGACAAGCGGCCATCGCGGGCGCTCAACGGAATTCCGTCCGTGATCGCCGAAGCGACAGGCCTGTCACGCGACAGCGCGGGTCCGGCACCGGAGGTCAACGTCGGCAGCCCCGATACCGGTGGCCGGGGATTTGTCGAGTTCGTCGATGTCGAGAAATCCTATGACGGCCGCACGTTCGCGGTGACACGGCTGAACCTCAGCGTGGCGCGCGGCGAGTTCCTCACCCTTCTCGGCCCCTCAGGTTCGGGCAAGACGACGACGCTCAACATGCTTGCCGGCTTCGAACGGCCGACTTGCGGCGTCATCACGCTTGAAGGCCGGTCGGTCGACAGGCTGCCGCCCTACGAACGCAACATCGGCATGGTATTCCAGAACTACGCGCTGTTTCCGCACATGAGCGTCGAGGAGAACGTCGCCTTCCCGCTCTCGGTCCGCAAGACCACCAGAGCGGACGTGGCATCCCGCGTCGGCCGCGCGCTCGACATGGTGCGGTTGCGGCAATTCGGCGACCGGCGGCCGGCGCAGCTTTCCGGCGGCCAGCAGCAGCGCGTCGCGCTCGCCCGCGCGCTGGTGTTCGAGCCAAGCCTGGTGCTGATGGACGAGCCGCTCGGCGCGCTCGACAAGAAGCTGCGCGAGCACATGCAGATCGAGATCAAGCAGTTGCACACCATGCTCGGCGTCACCATCGTCTATGTGACGCACGACCAGAGCGAGGCGGTGACCATGTCGGACCGCGTTGCCGTGTTCAACAATGGGGGGATTGCCCAGCTCGGTTCGCCTGACGATCTCTACAACACGCCGGAGAGCTCGTTCGTCGCCAGCTTCATCGGCGAAAACAACACGCTGGAAGGCAAGGTCGAGCGCGTCTCCGGCAAGGAGTGCCGCGTCGCGCTGCACGGCGGCGGTTCGGTCGCCGCGCTGGCCATCGGCGTCGCCGAAGGCGCGGCCTGCCATGTCGCCATCCGCCCGGAACGGTTGAAGCTCGCGCCCGCTTCGAACGGTGCAAATGCGTTAGCCGCCACGGTCGAAGGCCGCATCTATCTCGGCGACCACCAGCGTCTTCTGGCCAGGCTGGAAAGCGGCCAGCTGCTGACCGTCAAGGTCGGCCCCGAAGCGACCATGGACAACGGGGAGCCGGTCACGGTTTCCTGCGCGCCCGCCGACTGCCGCGCCTTTCCGGCCGATGCCGGAACGGGCGGTTCCATCTCGAAAACAGGGGAATAAGAACAATGAAAATCACAAAAGACCGGCTGTTCGCCTTCGCGGCAGCCACAGCATTCATCACCTTGGGAAATGCCGCTTTCGCGGAAGAGCTTTCGATCATGGCCAGCGGCGGCGCCTGGCAGGATGCCCAGCGCAAGGCATGGTTCGAGCCGTTCAGCAAGGAAACCGGGATCAAGATCGTCGAGCAGGAATATCTTGGCGATCTTGGCAAGGTCAAAGCGATGGTCGATACCGGCAACGTGCCGATCGATCTGGTGACGGTCGAGACCGCGACCGTGCTGCAGGGTTGCGACGCCGGCATTCTCGAGCGGCTCGACTATTCCAGGATCGCCCCGCGTGAAAAGTTCATCGAAGGTTCGGCGCTCGACTGCGGCGTCGGTCTCGACGCCTATGGCGATGTCCTTGCCTATGACCCCAACGTGCTGAAGGAGGCGCCAACCTCGGTCCTCGACATCTTCGACACGACGAAGTTTCCGGGCAAGCGTGCGATGCGCAAGTTTCCGGCACAGAACCTCGAATGGGCACTGATGGCCGACGGGGTCGCGGCGGCCGATGTCTACGAGGTGCTGGCAACCCCCGAAGGCGTCAACCGCGCTTTCAAGAAGCTCGACACCATCAAGCAGGACATCGTCTGGTGGGATGCCGGCGCACAGCCGCCGCAGCTCCTCGCATCCAAGGAAGTGGTGATGACCACCGCCTGGAACGGCCGTATCCAGAACGCCATCGACAAGGACGGGGCGCCGTTCAAGATCGTCTGGAACAACCAGATCCTCGAATATGACATGATCGCCATTCCGAAGGGCGCCAAGAACCCGGATCTGGCCTACAAATACCTTGCCTATATCAGCCAGCCGGAAATCAACGCCAAGCTCGCCAGCTACATCACCTACGGGCCGGTGCGCATCGATGCGGCCTCCTTCGTCGCGCCGGACGCCCTGCCGAAATTGCCGAACGCACCCGACCACATGACCGCTTACCTGGTCGCCGATACCGAATTCTGGGGCGACTATGGCGAGGATCTGGTCAAGCGCTTCAACGCCTGGCTCGCGCAGTAGGGAAAATGTCGGCGCTCGAGCCCACGAAACTGGACCGGCCGCGGGCAAGCCGCGACTGGTCGGCCGCCGATTCCGGCACAGCAAAGTCGGTTGCGGCTGCACTTCGCCGCGCCGATCTCGGCGACCGCCTGCGATCGCTGACGCTGGCGGCACCTTTGCTGGTGCTGCTGGCATTGAGCTTCGGCATCCCGATTGTCCTGTTGCTGTCGCGCGCCGTTTATGATCCGACGATTGCCGACGCCTTGCCGCAGACCAGCCAGGCATTGCGCGGCTGGAACGGCACCGGACTGCCCGACGATGCTGCGTTCCTGGCCCTTGCCGCCGATCTCCGCAGCAATCAGGCCAAGGGCACCGCCTACGAACTCGCCAAGAGCCTCAACGCCCGCCTCCCCGGCGCGCGCAGCCAGGTGCTCAAGACGGTGCGCCAACTTGAGGCTGCCGACCGGCCGCCGCTGGAGGTGATGAAAGCGGTGCCGTTCTGGTCGGCGCCGGGCACATGGCCGGTCATCGAGAGCGGCACCCATAGCGTGACGTCGTTCTATCTGCTGAGCGCGCTTGACCTGCGCTGGAATGCCGATGGCGGCATCGAAAGAGTGCCACCCGAACAGGCGATCTTCGTGCAGGTGTTCATGCGCACATTTTTGGTCGCCGCAGCCGTGACGCTGGCCACGCTGGTCCTGGGCTTCCCCCTCGCCTATCTCATCGCCTCCGTGCCCAAGGGCCTCGCCGCAATCCTCATCGTTGCGGTGCTGCTGCCGTTCTGGACGTCGATCCTGGTGCGAACCGCGGCCTGGACGGTGCTCCTGCAGAAATTCGGCCTGGTCAACGACCTGCTGCTGTGGCTCGGCGTCGCCGACGACCGGTTCGATTTGATGTACAGCCGCATCGGCCTGATCATCGCCATGACCCACATCCAGCTGCCGTTCACCCTGCTGCCGATCTACAGCGTCATGCGCACCATCCAGCCCTCGCAGATGAAGGCTGCCTATTCGCTCGGCGCAAAACCTTTCACCGCGTTCCGCCGCGTCTACCTTCCACAGGTCTTTCCGGGCGTCATGGCCGGCTGCCTGCTCACCTTCATCCTCTGCCTCGGCTACTACATAACGCCGGCGCTGATCGGCGGCGCCAGCGACCAGCTGATCAGCAATTTCATCGCCAGCTATGTCAATGTCGAACTGAATTGGGAGATGGCGGCAGCGCTCAGCTTCATCCTGCTCGTCTTCACCCTAGCGCTGTTCGGCATCTTCGCCCGCATCCTCGGCCTCGACCGCCTCAAGCTGGTATAGCCATGTTGCTGTCTCCCTATCCAACGACAGGCGAAAGAATCCGCATCGCCCTGCTCTGGCTGTGGTGCGGCATGGTGATCCTGTTCCTCCTCGTGCCGATCCTCATTCCCGTTCCCTTGTCGTTCAACAGCGGCGCCTTCTTCATCTTTCCGCTGGAAGGAATTTCGACGCGCTGGTACGAGGTCGTGCTCGGAACCCAGCGCTGGCAGGCAGCCATCGGCAACAGCCTGATCGTTGCGTTCGGGACGACACTGATCGCAACGATATTAGGCACGTTGACGGCGATTGCACTTTCCGACGAAAAATTTCCCGGCCGCCGCATCGTCATGCCGCTGCTGTTGTCGCCGCTGATCGTGCCGGTGGTGATCACCGCCGTCGGCTCGTATCTGTTCTACGCGCGCGTCGGCCTCGCCAGCACCTATGCCGGGATCATCCTGGCGCATACCGCGCTCGCCAGCCCGTTCGTCGTCGTCACGGTGGGGGCGAGCCTCTCCGGCTTCGACCGCAATCTGATGCGCGCCGCCGCCATCTCCGGAGCAAGGCCGATCACATCGTTCTTCAGGGTGATGCTGCCGCTGATCCTGCCCGGCGTGCTGTCAGGGGCGGCCTTTGCGTTCGTCACCTCGTTCGACGAGGTCGTCGTGGCGCAGTTCCTGGCCAGCGCCAATCAGCGCACGATGCCGCTCGAGATGTTCATCGGCCTGCGCGAGAAGCTCTCCCCCGCAATCACCGCCGCCGCGTCGCTGATGATGGCATTGTCGATCGTGCTGCTCGTCGTCGCCAATCTTCTGGCCCGCCGTGGCAAGCAGCGACCGCGCATCGAGTAGGAATGTCGTGCGGCAGTCGGCCGAGCCGCTATAGGTCTGCCTGCGTCAGGCTGCTTTACGCTGCGATTTCCATGTCTCGTGGTGCTTGCCCCACGCCGACATGACTGTCACCGCATCGTTCAGACTAAAGCCGAGCGGCGTGATCGAGTATTCCACGCGAGGCGGCACCTCGTCATAAGCGCGCCGGCTGACTAGTCCGTCGGCTTCCATCTGCCGTAATTGCTGCGTGAGCACCTTCTCGCTGACGCCAGGCAACAAGCGGCGCAGTTCGGCAAAGCGGTATGGCCGCAGGTGCAGTTCCCATAGCAGCGAGGTTTTCCACTTTCCGCCGATGGCCTGCAGCGCGGCAGCAAAACCGCAGCTGTCTGGTTCCTTGCGCCTCATTTGGCAGCTCCTGTCATGATGGCCATAGCTTACCTCAAGGTGCGTACTTCTCAACACAGCAAGAATTTATATCTTCGGACTGAGCGCGCCAAACATGAAAACGGACCCTCGTCGAGAGGGCCATCAGTCTATCGGAGAAGTTACTATGGCATCAAATGTCTGCGTGCTCGGCGCGGGCCGAATGGGCTCGTCCATTGCTCGAACGCTGCTCGACCGCGGCTATCCAACCTGGGTCTGGAACCGGACCGCGGCAAAATGCGAGCCATTGGCGGCCCTGGGCGCGACGGTGGCATCTTCCGTGCAGGAGGGAATCCAGGCGGCCGAGGTCGTGATCATCAATGTTCTCGACTATGCCGCCAGTGACGCTTTGCTGAAGCGGGACGGCATCGCCTCGGCATTGGCCGGCAAAGCCGTCGTGCAACTCACCTCCGGCTCGCCGCGCCTGGCACGGGAAGAAGCGCGCTGGGTGGAGGCGCATGGTGCCGGCTATCTGGACGGGGCGATCATGGCCACTCCGGATTTTATCGGCAAACCAGAGACCGCAATGCTTTATTCGGGTTCCCGCGACGTTTACGAGAAGCACAAGCCCCTGCTGTTCGCGCTCGGCGGCGGCACGAACTATGTCGGCGAGTTGCCGGGCCAGGCCTCTGCACTTGATACCGCTCTGCTCACCCAGATGTGGGGCGGGCTCTTCGGAGCACTCCAGGGCATGGCCGTCGCCGAGGCCGAAGGTCTCGACCTGGAGACGTTCAGGAACCATCTTTCCGCATTCAAGCCGGTCGTCGATGCCGCTCTGTTCGACCTGGTGGATAGAACGAATGCGCGCCGTTTTGCCGGCGACGACGCAACGCTGGCGTCATTGGGCGCCCATTACAGCGCCTTCCAGCACCTGCTTGAGGCGTGCGAGGAGCGAGGCCTCGACGCGGCCATGCCGCGCGCCATGGATATGATTTTTCGGCAGGCGCTTTCGCTGGGGAGCATGGAAGATGATTTTGCATCTCTCGCGCTGCTGTTTCGAAATGGCTCGCCGCGTCAGAGCCGGGAGCCAGCGAATGCATAGCGGCAATACGAAACGAACCGCGACCTGCTCATGCCGGGACGTGGAACTTGTCCTCGCCGGAGAGCCGCGACGCATCTATGCGTGCAGTTGCATGGAGTGCCAGCGCTGCACCGGAACGGCGTTCTCATACCGGGCCATCTACGCCGGTTCCGCCCTCGTCGGCCAGAAGGGCGAGACCAGGTCCTGGCGCAGAACCGGCTCGTCGGGACAATGGTTGGAGCAGACATTCTGCACTACATGCGGCTCGGTCGTCTTCATGCGGGCAGAAGGGCTGAAGGATGCGCTGTCGGTATCAGTCGGCTGCCTGGAGGACCCGGAATTCCCACCCCCTATAATGCTCCATTGGCCTCACAGAAAGCATAAATGGCTTTGCTTGGAGGGCCTGCCCGAAGCAGCCGCCTCTTGAGGGCGGATCACCAAGCGCGATGTCTGGCTTGCAATAGGCTCGGCATCGTGAGTCCGGCAACGTCTCCTTCGGCAATCGATTTCCGTTCAAGAAGGTCCCGATTGGAAGGATAGCTGTCGCCCTCACAGCACTCCTTGCAACACTTTGCGCTCCCCGACGTTCTCCCAAGGCACGCTCCGAACCCGATTGTCGCGACTCCAATGGCAAATCCAATTGCTGGGGAGCCATGACGGCTTCGCCGGGCTGGCCACGGCACCCAGCATGACGCGGCGGTTCGGCGAGCCTGCATCGATGTGACGCTGGAGGACACGCCATGGACATGGGCAACAGGAAGACGCAGTTCAATATCTGGTACTGGATCGTCGCCTTCGTCGGGCTGATGATCTTCCAATACGTCTACACCGCCACCCAGCACGTCGCGCAGATTCCCTATAGCCAGTTCGAAACCCTGCTGCGCGACGGCAAGATCGCCGACGTGCAGGTTTCCGATCGCTTCATCCAGGGCCGCTTCAAGCAGCCGCAGGACGGCAAGCCGCTGTTCATTACCACGCGCGTCGAGCCTAACCTGGCGCGGCAGCTGCAGGAACACGGCGTCACCGTCACTGGCCAGATCGAAAGCACCTTCCTGAGCGACCTGCTCTCCTGGGTCGTCCCGATCCTCGTCTTCTTTGGCTTGTGGATGCTGCTGATGAGACGAATGGCGGGTGGCATGGGAGGTTTGATGCAAATCGGCAGGAGCAAGGCCAGGGTCTATGTCGAGGCCAATACCGGCGTCGGCTTCGACGACGTGGCGGGCGTCGATGAGGCCAAGGCCGAGTTGCAGGAAATCGTGGATTTCTTGAAAAGCCCGCAGGAATACGGCCGTCTTGGAGGGCGCATGCCCAAGGGCGTGCTGCTGGTCGGACCGCCCGGCACCGGCAAGACACTGCTCGCGAAAGCCGTTGCCGGCGAGGCAAAAGTTCCGTTCTTCTCGATCTCGGGCTCGGAATTCGTCGAGATGTTCGTCGGCGTCGGCGCCGCCCGTGTGCGCGACCTGTTCGAACAGGCACGCGCCAAGGCCCCGGCGATCATCTTCATCGACGAGCTTGACGCGCTGGGCCGCGCCCGCGGTGCAGGCCCGATGATGGGCGGACACGACGAAAAGGAGCAGACGCTCAATCAACTCCTGGTCGAGCTCGACGGTTTCGACCCGAAAATCGGCGTCGTGCTGCTCGCCGCGACGAACCGCCCGGAAATCCTTGACCCGGCACTTCTTCGCGCCGGCCGTTTCGATCGGCAGGTGCTGGTCGATCGCCCGGACAAGCAAGGTCGCGTCCAGATCCTTAAAGTCCACATGAAGAAGGCCAAGCTGGCGGCGGATGTCGATGCCGAAAAAGTCGCCGCGCTGACGCCGGGTTTTACCGGCGCCGATCTCGCCAACCTGGTCAATGAGGCAACCCTGCTCGCCACGCGCCGGAGGGCGGATGTCGTCACGATGGACGATTTCAACAATGCGGTCGAGCGCATCGTGGCCGGGCTCGAGAAGCGCAACCGGCTGTTGAACCCGAGGGAACGCGAGGTCGTCGCCTATCACGAAATGGGCCATGCGTTGGTAGCCATGGCGCTGCCCGGCGTCGACCCCGTGCACAAGGTATCGATCATCCCGCGCGGCGTCGGCGCCTTGGGCTACACGATCCAGCGGCCGACCGAGGACCGCTTCCTCATGACCCGCGAGGAACTGGAGAACAAGATGGCGGTGCTGCTCGGCGGCAGGGCGGCCGAGTGGATCGTGTTCGGGCATCTGTCCACGGGGGCCGCCGACGACCTAGCCAAAGTGACCGATATCGCCCGCGCCATGGTGACGCGCTACGGCATGTCGGAAAAGCTCGGCCATGTGGCGCTGGAAAAGGACCAGCGCTCCTTCCTGAGCCCCAACCCACTTGCCGGCGGTCCGCGCGAGCACGATTACGGCGAGGCCACCGCCGAGGCCATCGACGAGGAGGTTCGCAGCATCGTCGACACAGCTTTTTCGCGAACCGTCGGGCTCCTCACCGAGCGACGGGATCTGCTGGAAAAGACGGCGCGCAAGCTGCTCGAGATCGAGACGCTCAGTGAGGCCGAGCTCGCATCGCTCGTCGGAAACGCCGCGGCGCCGGATCGCACGGAGGCATCCGAACCGCAATCGGGGAAACGACCGATAAGACGAGGCAAGGCTGCGGCGACAAATTTTTCGCGCCGGGCCGAGTGACGGCCTTCCTGTCCCGACTTGGTCCGGGGTCGACTGCCGAAAGCCGCAGCCCCACATGAGAGATACTGCCTGCGGCGGGAAAGCGACCGCGGCAAGCAGAATCGCAATCCTTCATCAATCCATTGAGTCATGCTGGTAAAGCTCATCCATGCTGAGCGTCGCCAGAGCGGCGAAAGGCGCCTGCTTTTTCACGCGACCGCCGCTGAGGATCACCACGTCGTCGCAGAATGAGATGGTGCTGTGATGATGACTGATCACTATGGTCGTGCGGCGGCCTGCCCTCGACTTCAAGGTCTCGACGATTGCCGCTTCCGACAGTCCGTCCACCGCATTGGTGGCTTCGTCCAGGATGAGGATATCGGGATCGCGCACCAATGCTCTCGCCAGTGCGATCCGCTGCCGCTGTCCCGCTGAAAGATTGACGCCCCGATAGCCGACGACCGTCTGGTAGCCTTGCGGCAGATGTTCAATGAATTCATGCGCTTCGGCCAGCTTTGCAGCACGCTGGGCGTCGCCGGCCGAGGCTGCGTCCTGCCCGTAGATTATGTTCTCAAAAATGGTGCCATCCACCAGTTCCAAATCCTGGCTGGCGAGTGCGATATGCCTTCGCCAGTGGCTGGGATCGATCTGGTCGAGGGGTGATCCATCGACGAGAATTCTACCGGCATCAGGCTCGACGAAGCGGCACAGGAGATTGACGATCGTCGTCTTGCCGGCGCCTGAGCGGCCGATGAGCGCCGTCGAGCGGCCGCTGCGGATCTCGAATGCCGCCGAATGCAGCACCACGGCACGCTGGTCCTTGCCGGAATAGGTAAAGGTCACGTCATCGAACTTGATCCCTTGCGCCAAGCCCTGGAACGGTCGGTGTCCTCGCGGAGGTTCGGGCTTGTCGGTCGGGTCCAGCATCCAGACCACCTCTTCAAGCGATCCGCTCAAGCCTTGCAACTGGCTCCAGGCCATTTGCAAGGCCCGCATATACGGCTGCAGCCTATAGAGCAGGATGACGAACGCGACGATCAGCGGGAAGCTCACGCCCACGAACCAGGCGCTGATCACCACCGCCAGAAACAGCATCGCGTGGAGAACCTCGGTCAGCGGCGGCAACGCGCCCTGACGCGTAAGCAGGACGAAAGCAGCCCGGCGAACCGCGTCCGACGCCTGATCGAATGTCGCCTTCTCGCGGCTCTCCTGTCCGAAAATGCGGATCAGACGCCCGGCATGCACGAGGTGGAGCATCTGCGATGCAAGATCGCTGTTGCGCGAGGCGACGCTGCGGCTGGGCGCCTTCAAATTGGCTGACAGCATGGCGTGCGCGATCTGAACGACGACCAACCCCAGCGTGACCAACAATGTCATCTGCCATGAAAGCAGGAGCAGAAAAGCCAGCAGAATGATTGCGGCCGATGCGCTGACGATGGCCGTCAGCATGATCTGGATCGCATCCGATGCCCGCCAGGATTCGTTGGAGATGATGTTGAGCAGCCGTCCGGGACTTTGCTGCAGGAAGAATGGATAACCGACCCGCAGCAACTGCTCCGACAGTGCGCTGCGGATCGAATGGCTGGCCTTGCCATAGATGAAGGTCGTCAGCAGCGTGTTTGCGAAGGCGAAGACGTTCTTCAGGACGATCGAGGCGAGAATGGCGGCCGAAATGACGATCAGCCGGTCGCGCTCGCTCAGGTCAGATCCGAAATGCTGGAACACGGCAGAAAAGCCGGCCATTCCGGTTTGATCCCCCTGCCCCATGATGATGCCCAGCAAGGGGATGATCAAGCCTATGCCGAAGCCTTCAAGGGCCGCGCTGGCAAGACCCAGCATCACCACGGCAGGAAGCAGCCGCAGTTGCTTCCCTCCAAGCGCGCGGCGCAGCATCGGCAGGCTCGGCGGTACCAGTCGCATTATGGCGTATTCACCCTCGCCTCGGCATTTGCCTGTTGATCCTGTGCTTGTTGATCCTGCCGCACTTGCGGCGCCTGAGGCCGTCTCGCCAACGAAAGAACCGCGAACTTGGCCGCGCCGAGCAGATTCATGATGACGATCGGCCAGTGCGACAGCTTGAGTTCGCAATCGAACCGAGGCCCCTTCACCAATTCCCGGAAGGCCGATCGCACGGCCCAGTAGAAATGGCGAAGCAGCCAAGGCGCATGGCGAACATGTTTCAGGCACAGCCCGCCATTGCCCAGACAGTAGTCGCGGTGGAGCTTTTCGATGGCCTTGCGATCTCGCCGGCCGTGATGGTGGAAAATCGTCATGTCGGGCACATATTCGACTGGGATTCCGAGCAGCACCGCTCGCACAAGATAGTCCGTATCTTCCGCGGAGCGCAGCGGGCCGCCTGCGCCGAACCGCTCGTCGAAAAGGCCGATGCGGGCAGCAGCATCGCGGTGCATCGTCATGTTGCAGCCGAGCACAAAGCCGCCGGGATGAACATCCGATGTAAGCCGCTCGCGGACCAGCGATCGCTTGATCGTGAACGGCAGATCCCTGGCATCGCCGATCTCGACGCGGCCGCCCCGGACGACCCGTTCCCCGGTCCCGTAATGTCGCTGCAAATCACTGAGGTAGTCGCCATGGACCTGGCAATCATCATCGACGAAGACCAGCACACGGCCCCGTGCTCGCGCCAGACCGGCGTTGCGGGCCGCCGCCAATCCGCGTCGTGGCTCGCAAACAGCCGTCAATGGGATGTCCGACAGTTCGGCGATGCTGGCCAGGCGTTCTGCCGTGCGGTCGGTCGAGCCGTTGTCGACAACCACGAGTTCGGCCGCGAAGGCAGGATGGGCACGGCACGCGGCCTGGATCGACTTGATGCAAGGCTCGAGAACCGCAACGCGGTTGCGCGTGCAGACGATGAAGCTGACCTCCGGTGCCGGGCCGTGCTGCGGCCGGGGATCGGCCGAAATGGGCGCAAGCATACTCGAGCGACTGTGCTGCAGAGGCTGGTGGGATTTGACTGTCATTCTAGCGCAACCCAAGGGAAGGCAGAACCGCCGCGGCCGGCACGGATTGCAAGTACCGCGACAAGGCGTCTACCTGCCTGGTCGCCGACATCGAGACGAGACTGAACCGCGGCGCGTAGGCGCCGGCACGCAATGCGTACCGCTCGCGACGCCGAATGCGGTCCCATTTGGCAGTCCGCGTCAGGAACTCATGCGTCAACAGCGGTTGCATCTCATCGCCTATGAGTTGGTAGAGGAAATAAAACAGGTTCAGCGTGCCGGCCTCATAGCTCGGCCTCGTTTCCGCCGGCAGTCCGGAAATCCTCTCCTGCAGCGCAAGCATCCAATCGGCGGCACGGCGGACCGTGTCCATTGAGGCAGCATCACCGATGTCGCGGAGGTCCCGCGCGTTTGGCGCGAGGCCTTCCCGCTCAAGGGTTTCGGCCACGATCTTCAAATGCGTCCTTCGCATCTCCCGCTTGTGCCGGTTCGTCACGCTGTCGCCATGGATACGATAGGCGATCAGGTTTTCGGGGATCATAGCCGCCGGGTAACGGTCGGTAAGCCGTCTGAAGAGATCGAAATCTTCGGCATGGGTATAGCTCTCGTCGTAATATAGATCGCCATCATTTATGGCGTTCCTATTAAAAACTACTGTAGGATGCATGAATATCGTGAAGAACATTGACAATATGCCCAGGATATTTTCCTGAAGAGCTGGATCAGGCAGGCCTTTGACGATGCGGTTGCCAAGCAGGAAATCGACACCTGCGCCGCACAGGGCGAGGTCGGGCCGCCGGTTGAAGAGTGCGACCTGACGCGATAGGCGCCAGGGATAGGCGATATCGTCGGCGTCCATCCTGGCGACCAGATCACCCCGAGCCACCGCCAGCCCTTCATTCAGGGTTGCGATGAGGCCCCGGTTTTCGCGTGAGACGATGGAGATGCGGTTGTCAGATTTGCGGAAATTCTGCAGGATCTGCAGGGAATTATCCGTCGATCCGTCATCGGTCGCGATGATCTCCAGGCGATCGTAATCCTGCCGCAGGATGCTGGCGAGCGCGGCAGCCAGATAAGGTCCGGCATTATAGATCGGCAGCAGAACGGACACCAAGGGAGCAGCCATGGTCAACTCCGATCCGTTCGCGGGAGGTCGCGTGCCAGGGACGCTCTGCGGCCATCGAGCGGGCCGCTGAAATAAGCTCCTGTTGTCCTTCCAAGCCACCCGGCGTCATTCGATTTGACACCTGTCAGGATGACGGCGCCAGTTCCTGGAGCAACATAGGGGAAGTAGCGCTTGAGGCTGTTGAGCGGCTTTTCGAAAAGCAGCCATGAGACCGAAGCCACAATGATGGTCGCCGCTCCTGCAACCAGGAATCGCCCCGGCCCTTGCTCAGAGACGTTGAGCGGGATCCAGGGCTGGGACATGACCGCGAGCGACAGGACGATGGGATGGTAGAGATAAACCCCGTAGCTGATGCGGCCGAGCGCCAGCAGCGGTGGCAGGTTGAGAAACTTCCCCCGATAACCGTCAATGCCGGAGGAACAGCTCGCAACGACCACGACCAGCGGCGCGAGAGGCAGGACTTCCAAGAGCAGCCAGCGGCCCCATTCCTGCACGGAATTTGCCGGCGTCGGAGCAAACCACTGCAGGACGAAAAAGGCGGCCGCGAGCGCCGGCCAGCCAAATCGCAACCACTGCGGCAAGCCGACGGTTCTGGTTCGGTAGACTGCAAGCAGCGCACCTGACGCCAGCGCGTCCATCGATGCTGGCGGAAGCAGGTCGCGCGCGAGGTCGGGACTTCCGGTGATCGGCCAATAAAAGCGATACGACAACGACAGCAGGATGACCCCGATACAGATCGACTGAAGACGCCGGAGCGGCGCCAGCAAGACGATCAATGGCCAGACGATATAGAACTGCTCCTCGATGCTCAGGCTCCAAAGATGGGCGAGCACCCAGGGCGTCCATTCGTTGCGCAGTGCGAACCAGAAATTCGACAGATAAAGCGCATGCCAGACCAGCGATCCCCTCGACTGCTCCAGGTCGACCAGCCAAACGAGAGCCAACACGGCAAAGTAGGGAGGGAATATACGCAGCGCCCGCCTGATGTAGAAGGATTTGAGTGCGGGCGCGGTTTCGAATTCAGCGGACGCGCGCGCGTCCAGAAGAAGCCGCGTGATCAGAAAGCCGCTCAGCACGAAGAACAATCGCACGCCGATGTGGCCCCAGAAAGAGGACCCTCCCGCCGCAAAGAAATGCGAATACATTACCATCGTCACGGCGATGGCCCTCAGCGCGTCCAATTGCGTGTCGCGTCTCATCAGCGGCTTCCGCCAGTTAGATGTCTCCGATGACATCGTTGCCGCGGGTCGCCGCAGCTCACTCTGCGGACAGCGGCGCCTGCGCAATGCGGCTGATCGTTTTCGCTCAAAGCGCTGCGTCTCGCGCGGGCTGCGGAGGTTCGGGCGGAGCGACCAAATGGCTCGGCGCCATCCCCCGCCAATGGGTCCACCAGATTGCAGATTGCCTCAACACCACGCTTCTCCAAGCCTCCAGGGAGAATTGCCAAGGAGAGTCTTTTCACGCCATCGAATGCCCCGGGCGACGATAGGAAAAAAATGCTGCGCCGCAACACAAAATGTTAACGTGGCTGAAATAGTCGCGTGAGGCGCGGCTTGCGAAATGCGCGAGAACCGCCTGAATTTGCACTATTCTGGCAGTTTTGCGTCCGAATCTCGGACTTATCCACACCTCGTATTGGCGCGAGCGCGCTGCGCTGCAGCATGACCGATCGCTAATCAAGAAAGAAATCGGGCCCACAGACCTGACCTAACAGAGCGCAAAGCTCCTGTCGTTGCCGATGGGGTCTCGTGGTTGGGGGTCAAAAGCCGGCATAGTTTATGTCCACTTTCGACCCCCTGCGTCCTCTCTCCGCTACGCCGGTTGCAACTCCCTGCGCAGCCGCCGCGGGAAGGCGATCGCCACCGCCACCGCGCCGAGCCCGACAAGGGCCGAGCCGATGAACAGCCAAGAATAGCTGGCATAGGCATCGAACACCATGCCGCCGGCGAGCGGGCCGAAGGCCATGCCGATGCTGGACAGCATGGTGACGGCACCAAACACCGTGCCGAGGATGCGCTGGCCGAAATATTCGCGCGCCAGCACCGCATAGAGCGGCATCACGCCGCCATAGGTGGCGCCGAAGATGACGGCGAGCGTGTAGAATTGACCAAGCTCGCTGACCGCAAGATAGGCTGCGATGACCACGGACTGTATCGCCAGACCGGTAATCAGCACCGGCTTGACCCCCAGCCGGTCGGCAAGCACGCCGTATAGAAGCCTGCCGCCTAAGCCCGCCAGGCCCTCGATGCTGTAGATGCTGACCGCCGCCATCGGCGCTATGCCGCACAGCATGGCATAGCTGACCATGTGAAAGATCGGTCCGGAATGCGCCGCGCAGCAGGCAAAGAAGGTCAGTGCCAAAACGATGAATTGCGGCGAGCGCAGCGCCTGTGGAACCGACATGCCGGTATCGTTGGCGGCAATATCGGCGGCGGCGTCTTCAGCGGCAGGCTTGGGCGGCTGGCGCACCAGCAAGGCGGCCGGCACCAGCAGCGCCCATGCCGCGACGCCGATGACGAACATGGCGGTGCGCCAGTCATAGGCCGTGATCAGCCATTGCGCGAAGGGCGAGATCGTCATCGGCGCCACGCCCATGCCCGCCGAGACCAGGGAAACGGCCAAGCTGCGATTGGTGTCGAACCAAGCGGCGGTCAGCGCGATCATCGGCGCGAAGAAGGCGCTTGCCGCGAGGCCGACGAGCACGCCATAGGTGATCTGGAAGACAAGCAGCGAGCCGGTGCGGCTGGCCAGCACCAGCGCCAGCCCGAGCAGCACCGCCCCTGTCATCACGACAATGCGAGCGCCGTAGCGATCGTAAATGGCGCCCCAGGCGAAACCGCCGAGACCCATCACCAGGAAGTTCAGCGTCATCGCGCTCGATATGCCGGCGCGCGACCAATCCGTGTCGAGCGCCATCGGTTCGAGGAAGATCGCCAGCGAGAACATCGCCCCGAGGGCGACGCAGGTCATCAGGGCGCCAGCCGCGACGATGACCCACCGATAGGAAATGCGCATATTTTTCTCCCGAGATCGTTTGGACACGGCGCGACTTCTTTCAACTTCGTCACACCGCTTGCGTCCGAAGGACGACGGCGACATTTCGAATCCTACAATCCGGTTGCATTTTTTATCCAGTCAGGAAATCGCGCCATTCAATTGCTCCATTGCATTGACCGTGCACCGTCCTGAGCTAGATTTCCAACCTGGCGATCAGGAGCTGTCAGGCATGGAACTTCATCGCGGCCGTCTCATCGACCACGTCCAGCTGGTGGTCAGGGATCTCAAGGCCAGCCGCCGCTTCTACGAGGCGGTTTTCAAGGTGCTCGATATTCCGATCGGCGGCAGCGCCGAGGATTATTTCTGGGCCGACGAGTTGTTCGTCTCCAGCATCGACAGCCCTGCGGCCAGCGGGCAACTGACGGGGCGCCACCACCTTGCCTTCCAGGCAAAGGACCGCGCGATGGTCGACGCCTTCTACAAGGCCGGCCTCGATGGCGGCGGCACGGACAATGGCGCACCCGGCGAGCGGCAGCACTACCATCCCGGCTACTATGCCGCCTTCCTGCTCGATCCCGACGGCAACAACATCGAGGCCGTCTTTCACGGGCCGGCCAACCGCAGCGCCGCTTCGGTGGAGATTACGTTTTAGCTCGATGACAGGTATTCTCGTTACGTCGCGCCGCGCCAACGCTTAATATTCAACTTCAACGCAGCGACGCTCAAAGGCTACCGCATGGCCATCGACGAAGCGCCGCTGTCTTTGCCACGGAGCTCCCGCCCTATCGCGTCAGCGCCGCCATCCGGCCCGCCAGGAACTCGACGAACAGCCGGGCGCGGACCGGTAGCTGTCGCCCATACGCATGGACGATGTGCACCGGCATAGTCGGCATCGCCACCTCGGGCAGAATGCGGACCAGACGGCCGGTGTCGAGATCGTCCTGCACGGCAAACTGCATCAGATGCGCGATGCCGGCTCCGGCCAGCGCCGCTTGCCGGATGGCGCCGCCGTCGTCCGTATCGAGCCGCCCGTTCGGCACGATCACCGCGCCGTCGGCGAAGGTGACCGGATAAGGCCGCCCGGCCATCTGATAGCGGACGGAGTCGTGGCTCTGCAACGCCTCGACCGATGCCGGCCGGCCGCGCCGTTCGACATAGGCCGGCGAGGCCACCAGCACGATCGGCAGATTGGCGATTTTGCGCGCGGGGAGCCCGGTGTCCGACAGCGTCCCCATGCGCACCGCTACATCATAACCTTCGCGGATCAGGTCGGCGTGACGGTCGGTGACGCTGAGCTCGAGTTTCAGTTCGCCGTGCTGCGCCAGGAATGCTTGTGCCCATGAGGCAATCAGGCCGCGCCCGAGTTCGACGGATGCCGTGACGCGCAGCAGGCCGCGCGCGGTATCCGCCATCTGGACGATGTCCTCGGCATCGTCCAGCGCTCTGAGCAAAGGCGCGACCCGCTCGTAATAGGCGAGGCCTTCGCTGGTCAGTGCCAGCCGGCGCGTCGAGCGCTGGATCAGCCGCACGCCCAGCCGCCGCTCGAGCCGCGCCACGCTCTTCGACACCGCCGACGGGCTGGAGCCGACCAGCCGGCTGGCGGCATGGAACGAGCCGGCATCGACCGTGCGCACGAAGGCGACGAGACCGGCGGTCTTTTCGAGGATGGTGGTCATTCAAGAATTCCAGGCACGAAAGAACCGATCGAGGTAATCCTAATACGCTATCCGATCACTATTAAATACCGCTCATCATCGACAAAAGAGAGATTTGATGAGCAAGCTGAACGGTAAGGTCGCCATCGTCACCGGCGCCTCCAAGGGTATCGGCGCCGGCATCGCAAAGGGTCTTGCGGCGGCCGGTGCCGCGGTGGTCGTCAACTATGCATCGTCCCGGGAAGGTGCGGACCGCGTCGTTGCCGAGATCAAGGACGCAGGCGGCCGGGCCGTTGCCGTCCACGGCGACGTGTCGCAAGCGGCCGACGTGCGCCGCCTGTTCGAGGCCGCCAAATCGTCGTTCGGCGCGGTGGACATCCTGGTTAACAACGCCGGCGTCTTCGCATTCGAGCCGCTGGAAGCGGTGACTGAGGCCGAATTCCACCGTGAGTTCGACACCAATGTGCTGGGCACCATCCTGACCATCCGGGAAGCGGTGAACCATTTCGGCGCCGGAGGCGGCAGCGTCATCAACATAAGCTCGGTCGCCAGCCTCAACCCGCAGCCGAACTCGCTGGTCTACGCCGCCACCAAGGGGGCAGTGGATTCGATCACGCTCTCCATGTCGAGAGAACTGGGCGC
Source organism: Mesorhizobium sp. WSM4847 (assembly GCF_055811335.1). Classification (NCBI taxonomy): domain Bacteria; kingdom Pseudomonadati; phylum Pseudomonadota; class Alphaproteobacteria; order Hyphomicrobiales; family Phyllobacteriaceae; genus Mesorhizobium; species Mesorhizobium sp. WSM4847. The sequence goes on from NZ_JBVVPY010000023.1 coordinate 57,595, forward strand.
CCGCAACATCCGCGTCAACGCCATCGCGCCCGGCGGCGTCGACACCGAAGGCCTGCAGCGGATCGGCATCGTCGGCAGCGAGTTCGAGAAGCAGGTCATCGCCATGACCCCGCTCGGCCGCTTCGGCCAGCCCGACGACATTGCCCGCATCGCGGTGTTCCTCGCCTCCGACGAGGCGTCCTGGCTGACCGGCGAACGCATTACCGCCTCGGGGGGTTGGCGGTAGGCATCTGATCACACCGGCAAGAGGGCGTTCGGCTTGACGTCGGCGATGGAGGCGAAAGTGTGCGTTTCGCGCACGCCGGGCAGAGGCAGGATGACTCGCTGCAGGAAATCCTGGAACACCGCCATATCAGCGATCCGCGCCTTGACCAGATAATCGAAACCGCCAACCACCATATGGCACTCCAGAACCTCCGGAGCTTTCGCCACGGCTTCGGCGAAGCGGTCAAAGACATGCGGCGCCGTGTGGTCAAGCCGGACCTCGATGAACACCAGCGTTCCCCGGCCGACCTTGCGCGGATCAAGCATGGCCCTAACCGCGGTGATGAACCCGTCGCGGAAAAGGCGCTTCACCCGCTGGCTCGTTCCGGTCGGCGACAGCCCGATACGCCCGGCAAGATCAAGCGTCGTCCGGCGCCCGTCTTCCTGCAGCAGCCGGAGCAGGCTGCGGTCTATCTGGTCGAGGTCGTCCATTTTCACAATCCACTCTATCTCAGGGATTTGTGTGCCGATTTCACGCAGAGATGTCAAAATCAACGTATTTCATCACATAAAACCTCGCAATAGCCTGCGCTTCCCTCACCCACTCAAAGCAAACGTGGTGAGCCGATTTCGACAAACAAAAGGAGTGCAAGATGACCAAGGAAGCGTTCAGCCCAGCCGGCAGGAGTGCGGCGGAAATCAGCAAGGGAGCGACCGAGATCCTGGTGCTGAGCGAAGTCGACGTGATGGCGTGCATCGATCTCAGCCAGCTTCTCGATGTTTTGGAAGACGGCTTCAAGGCGCTGTCACAAGGCAAGGTCGTCAATCCACCCCGACCACAGCTCGATATCCCCGGGGCCGGCTACAGCCTCGCCATGCCGGCCTGGATGGAGGGCATGAACTTGACCGTCAAGATCGTCAACGTCTTCGAAGGCAATTTGGCCAAGACCCTGCCCAGCCACCTCGCCACCATCAGCCTGTTCGATCCGCTGTCCGGCCTGCCGGTCTGCATCATGGACGGCACCTTCATAACCGCGGTGCGAACCTCCGGCTCCGCCGTTCTGTCGGTGCGCGCGCTCGCGCGCCGGGACGCCAGGATAGCGACAGTGGTCGGCGCCGGCGTGCAGGCCAACCAGCACCTGCATCTGTTGCCGCTGGTGCGCGACTTTGCCGAAATCCGGATCGCTTCGAAGAGCTTCGACGATGCGGCAGCGCTTGCCCGGCTGCATCCGTCGGTGGTGGCGGTCGCCGACCTCGAGGCGGCAGTGCGCAGTTCCGACGTGGTGTGCCTGGCGACGCATTCCTACGAGCCGGTGATCGAGGCAGACTGGGTTCGGCCGGGCACGCACGTCTCGTCGGTCGGGGTGGCACCACCCGGCGGTGAAATGCCGATCGAGCTCATCGGCAAATCCAGTCTTTTTGTCGAGACCAGGGATGCGTTCGAACCGACCCCGGTCGGTTCTTGCGAGCTTGCCGGCTTCGACCCGGATTTCGGCACCGAGCTTGGCGCCATGCTGCTCGACCGCGCGCCGGGCCGCGTTTCGGATCAACAGATCACCACCTACAAGGCGATGGGCATTGCCATGGAAGACATGGTCGCCGCCGATCTCGCCTATCGTTGCGCCAAGCGTCTGCACAAGGGAAAGCTCATCGTGCTGTAGGCGTGCCGCGAGCCAGGCGGGATCGACGTTGCTGACAATGGCGCTTTCGCGGAAGCGGCCGGGCTAAAGGGCGGTCCCTCAGGCCGGCTCGCGCTTCAGCGCCTGCGCCATGCAGTGAATGCCGCCGCCGGTCTTCGAGATCTCGCTCATGTCGACCGCCGCGACCTCGAAGCCGCGCGCCTTGAGCTGGCCGATCAGCGTCTGGCTCGAGGTCGGCGCGATCACCCGGTCCTTGCCCAGCGACATGAAGTTGCAGCCGAGCGCCATCGTGTCCTGGAACGGCACGTCGATGATCTCGTGGCCCTTGCCCTTCAACCAGTCGACGATGCCCGGCTCGGTGCAGGCGAGGCAGACGGCGGTCAGTTTCTCGGCGATCGGCACCACCATCAGATCGATATGGACATAATATTCGTCGATGAAGGCGATGCGGGTTTCCCAGCCCTCCTTGTCGAACCAGGCCTGGACCTGGCGCGCGCCCTCCTCCTGGGTGCGGGCGCCGCCACAGCCGATCAGCACCACGCCGTCCTCGATGACGTTGAAGTCGCCGCCCTCGAAAGTGCCCGCGGTGACCATGTCGTAGATCGGGATGCCGAGCTTCTCATAGGTGCGGATCGCCGCATAGTTCTCGCCGCGCCGCCACCATTGTGACATCGCGGTGATGATGGCGCCATACGGCGTCATGACGCTGGAATCGCGCGAATAGACCTGCATCGGCAGCTCCGACGTCGGCTCGTGCCAGTGGATGTTGACGCCGAAATGCTCATAAGCGGCAACCAGGTCCTTGTGCTGCGCCTGCGCGATCTGGACGTTGCACGGCGCCTCGCGCAGATGTTTGCGCGACAACGAGCTGGTCGAGAGGTGGCGCAGGAAATTAGGCGAGCCGAGCAGCACATCGGTCAGGACATCGGTCTCGTTGGCAAAGCCCCAGGCGGTCAGCGGCTTGGTGCCGCCGGCCGGATTGCGGCGCTGCAGTGAAAACGGTTCTGCTACGATGCGGTCATGAACGGTCATGGCATTCTCCTGGCTTCGAGTGATCACGCGGCTTGCGGTTTGCTTGGTATCCACCAGTCCCGTCCGCGCGGGGTGGTGACATATTCCGGCCAGCGGAAATGGATCGGCGGTTCGTAGTCGCAAAGCGGCGCCAGCCAAGTGCTGCCACCAATGCCGCCGCCGGTGCGGGCGACGAATTCGTCCATCGCCGCATCGCGGGCCGCCTTGTCTTCCAGCAGGCGAAGGGCTGCCATCGCAATCGTCTTCGATGCGCAGGCAACCATCGGATCGATCGTCGCAGAAATGCCGCCCAGCGCATTCATCGCCCAGGACGGATACGCCTGGCCGTTTTGCGAACGCAGCGCCGGCCGGGCGACATAGAACCGCGCCGTCGGCGTCTGCCACGACATGTCGGTGTAATCGTCGGAGGTGGAATTGAGCTGCGACGGCGGCAAGTCGCGGCGCAGCAACGCCTCCGCCTCGTCAGGCGCAATCAGCTGCTCCAACTCGGCGATGAACGGCTCGCCGCTCGCCGCGCCGCCGGCATTGACCTGGATTTCGCGGGCAATCGCCTTGGCCGCCTCGTCCCAGCGCGGCGCCCCGACCGTCGACAGCGCGTCGTAGGCAATACCCGCCATGGCATGGTTGGCAAGCCCCGGCCGCGACTTCGACACCCAGTGCCGCTCATGGCGGCAGCCGCTCATCTTCGCGGCGGCCTCCGCGTTGCGGTCGAGCACGGCGGTGACCTGCTCGGCCATGGCAAGCGTCGGCACGCGGATCATGTACTGGATCTCGGCCAGACCCGCCGGCAGATTGTCAGCGGTCGCCTGCCCCGCGGTCAGGATCGCCTCGCTGATCGACCAGCCGCCCTGATGCGGCAGCATGGAATCGCGCAGCGCCTTGGACGCCATGTACATCATGACAAGTGCGTCGTTGGCGCCGGGCGCCCTGACCGCCGAATGCGCCTGCGGAATCGGCGCTCCATCGCTTGCGCGAACCCAATTTTCGGGTTTGTCGCAGACAAAGCGATAGATCATCGCATAGGCCGCGCCGCAATGCGTGTCCCAGCGCGCCGTGTTGCAGAGCGGCAGCATGTAGAAAGGATGGAAGGAGATCATGCCAGCAAGGCCATCATAGTAGCCCTTTGCCGCATGGATCGGCTTCGACCCCCGCACCTTCTCCGCCGGCTCGCCGGTGAAGCGCAGCGTGCCCGATATGCCGTGGCGCTGCATCGCCGCCTTGGTCGCCAAAAGCCCGCCCATGCTGGCAACGCCGAGACCGGAATGCGGATCGGTGTGGCCGCCGGCCTCAGCGCCGAGCCCCGGGCGCGGTCGCTCGACGGTCGCCGCGTCCTGGCAATTGCCCGGCACCGCGTCATACTCGGCATACATGCCGATCGTCGGCCCAGCGCCGTTGGTCCAGTGGGCGCAAAAGGCGGTCGGCATCCCGCCGGAACCTTCCTCGACCGAAAAGCCCTCGTGCTTCAGACGCTCGACATACCAGGCGGCCGACCGGTATTCGCGCCAGGCGGTCTCGCCGAAATCGAAGATCGTCCGCGTCCATGCCGACAGCAACGGCTGGATGTCGTCCAGACAGGCAAGCGCGGTTGCTTGGGCAGAGGTGATCACCGGTTCCTCCATGGGATGAGAAGAAAGCAGTGAAGCGCGTCGCCAAAAAGTGATATGTTTTCCCGGCTCATGCAAATTCGGTTCACCTCTTGAGAATTCCCTCGACTCAGGCGCTACGCGCCCTCGACAGTTTCGCCCGCCACGGCAGCGTCTGGCGCGCCGCCGACGAACTGCATCTGACCCGCAGCGCGGTCAGTCATCAATTGCGGCTGCTCGAACGCGATCTCGGCTTCGACCTGCTCGAGCGCATCGGCAAGGGCGTGGCGCTGACGCCGCGCGGCCAGCGTTACGCCAGCGACGTACGCAAGGCGCTGACGGTGCTCGGCGATGCGGTAACGCGCCATGCCGGCACCGGCGTCGGCGGCTCGTTCAGCGTCAGCTGCACGCCGGGCTTCGCCTCGCTGTTCCTGTGCACGCACATCGGCGAATTCCGGCAGATGTACCCCGATGTCGCGCTGCGCATCCTGACGCCGCGGCGGCTGGACGACGTCAGCAATGCCGACGCCGACGCCTTCATCGCCTTCGGCGTCGGCAACTGGCCGAACCGGGCGGTCGAGCTGTTGTGCGAGATCTCGTTCACGCCGCTGTGCAGTCCGACACTGCTCAACAAGATCGGCGGGTTTTCCAGGCCGGCCGACGTGCTGCGCGCCAATCTCCTGCATCTCGGCGACACCGAGGACTGGGCGCGCTGGCTGGCGCTGTCGAAGGTCGAGAATCCCGACACCGAGGGCGGCATCTTCTTTTCCGACATGAACCTGGTTTTTTCGGCCGCCATCGCCGGCCAGGGCATCGCCATGGGCGACGAACTCACCAGCCGCCGGGCGCTGAGCGAAGGCCGGCTGGTGCGCCCCTTCGACATCGCAATCAGTTCGCCACGCTCGTATTTTCTCGTTTCCGAACATGCCAAGGCGGCGCATCCGGTGCTGGAGGCGTTCGGGAGTTGGCTGAGGTCGAAACTGTCGGAGATTAGCTAATCTCCCCCCTCGAGGGGGAGATGTCGCCGAAGGCGACAGAGGGGGTCGCCGCGCGTGAAGCCCCAGCCTCCATCTGCAGCAGCAGGCCGAGCCCAGTCGGACCGACCCCCTCTGGCCGCTTTGCGGCCATCTCCCCCTCGAGGGGGGGAGATTGGCGCCACAGATGAATCAAATTTGCCGATGCGGCGAAAACTATTCGGTTGCGGTGAGCCGCGGGCCTGCCTACGATTTCAATCACATTGAGGACAAGGCAGGATGCAGCAACCCGGCCGTGCCGCAGAGATCAAGGCAATCGGGATCGGCAAGAGCTTCGGCTCGTTCCGTGCGCTGGACGATCTGACGCTCGATATCGGCCGCGGTGAGTTCCTGACCCTGCTCGGGCCGTCGGGTTCGGGCAAGACCACCTTCCTGATGATCCTTGCCGGTTTCGTGCAGCCGACCGACGGCCGCCTTTACAGCGACGGCGTCGATATCACCGAGCGGCCGGCCGAGCAGCGCGCTGCCGGCATGGTGTTCCAGGGCTATGCCCTGTTCCCGCACATGAGCGTCGAGGCCAACATCGCCTTCCCGCTCAAGGTGCGCAAGAAGTCGGCGGCCGAGATCAAGCGTCGCGTCGGTGAGATGGTCGAGCGCGTCGGGCTGAAGGCCCACGAGAAGAAACTGCCGTCGCAATTGTCCGGCGGCCAGCAGCAGCGCGTGGCGCTGGCCCGCGCGCTGGTGTTCGAGCCGGGTGTGCTTTTGCTCGACGAGCCGTTCTCGGCGCTCGACAAGGGCCTGCGCGGCCAGATGCAGGCCGAGATGAAGCGGCTGCACCAGGAAACCGGCACCACCTTCGTCTTCGTCACCCATGACCAGAGCGAGGCGCTGGCGCTGTCGTCGCGCGTCGCCATCTTCAACCACGGCAAGTTACTGCAGGTCGGGGCGCCTGACGAGGTCTACGACCGGCCGGCCAACCGCTTCGTCGCCGAGTTCCTCGGCGAGATCAACATGCTGCCGCTGAAGGGCGTTCGCAACGCCGACAACGGCGCCACCGGCCTGTGCGAAGACCGCACCATCACCCTGCGCGGCAATGCAAGCGCCGTCGGCAGCAACGCCATCCTGGCGATCCGGCCCGAATACATGTCGATCGCCCCCGAAGCGACAGCCGGCGAGAACGGCATCGCCGCGACTGCGGTCGCCTCGACCTATCTCGGCGCTGCGACGCGGCTCGATCTCACGACGCGCCAAGGTGCCAAGGTGACGGTCTCGGTGCCGAACGAGGTCGCCGCTTCGGCACTCAGCAAGGGCAATTCCGTATGGCTGACATGGCCTGCGGAAAAAGGTTTCCTCCTTCCGGACGGAGGACAATGACGATCGGCGTGGCGAAGCTGAAATTCGCCAGGCCGGCTTTCGGGAAATATCAACGACAAAAAGGGGAACTGACATGACAAACAATTCAGAGATGAGCGAAACCAGGAAACACGCCATCGAGACACTGTCTGCCAGGGCGGTGCGCGGCGAGATCTCGCGCCGGCAGTTCACGCAGCTGGCTGCGCTCGTGCTGGCCGGCACGCCGATGCTGCTGCGCTCGACCGGCGCCTTCGCGCAAGCCAAGGAACTGGTGCTGGTCAACTGGGGTGGTGACGCCATCACCGCCTATGACGCGGCCTATGGCCAGGCCTTCACCAAGGAGACCGGCATCACCGTCAAGATGGACGGCTCCGGTCCGACCGAGGGTGCGATCGCCGCACAATTCAAGAGCGGCGCCCCGACCTGGGACCTGGTCGACGTCGACCCGTTCTCGGCGATCACACTCGGCGCGCAGGGCATGCTCGAGCCGATCGACTATTCGATCGTCGACAAGAACAAGATGCGGCCTGGCTTCGGCTGGGAGCACGCCGCCTCGACCTATTTCTTCTCCTATGTCATCGCCTACGATTCCGAGAAATTCGGCAGCCAGGCACCGACCGGCATGGCCGACTTCTTCGACGTGACGAAATTCCCCGGCAAGCGCTCGCTCTACAAATGGGGCGTATCGAGCTGGGAAGCGGCACTGCTCGCCGACGGCATCGCGCCGGCCTCGCTCTACCCGCTCGATCTCAAGCGCGCGCACGACAAGATCGCCGCCTTCAAGGAGAATGTCGTTGCCTATTGGGGCGGCGGCGCCGAGAGCCAGAGCGTGCTGCTCGACGGCGAGGCTTCGATGGCGATCGTCTGGTCGACCCGAGCCTCGCTGATCGAGCAGGATTCCGGCGGCAAGATCAAGTTCATCTGGGACCAGGGCCTGATCTCGCCCGGCGCGCTCGCCGTGCTCAAGGGCAATCCCGGCGGCAAGGACGCAGCGATGAAGTTTATCGCCAGCGCCCAGGATCCGCAAAAGCAGCTGATCATGTTCGACAAGCTCGGCCAGGGCCCGGCCAATCCGGCCACCGACGCGCTGATCCCCGCCGACAAGAAGCGCATCAACCCGGTCGACCCCGAAAACATGAAGAAGCAGATCCCGCTCGACATGGAGTGGTACGCCAAGAACTACGGGGCCGCACTCGACGAATACACGAAGATCATCTCCGCCTGATAGACCGGGATAACCGGGCCGAGATGAAAGCATATCTCTCCGACAGGATGGGCGCGGCGCTGTTGATGGCGCCGCTGCTGCTGTTCCTTGGCGCCGCCTATGCCTGGCCATTCTTCGGCGTCGTCAACTGGAGCTTCACCCTGCCCGAGCCGGGGCTCGGGCAATATGGCACACTGCTTAGCGACCCGCTGGTGCAGTCGGTGTTTGTCCGCACGCTGCGCATCGCTGCGATCGTCACGATCGTTTCGGTTGCCGCCGCCTACGCCATCACCGTGGTGTGGGTGCGCGGCACGCCGGCGCAGCGGGTGATCGCCGAGTTCTGCATCCTGGTGCCGTTCTGGATCTCGGTGCTGACGCGCGCCTTCGGCTGGGTGGCGCTGCTTTCCAATCGCGGCCTGTTCAACACCTGGCTGCAAGCGATCGGCTTCATCTCGGAACCGCTGACGCTGGTGCGCAACGAATTCGGCGTCATCGTCGGCATGACGCATTTCCTCATTCCCTTCGCCGTGTTCCCGCTGGCGTCTTCGATGCGCAGCCTCGACGACCGCGTGCTGCTGGCGGCGCGCGGGCTCGGCTCCAGCCGCATGCGCACCTTCTGGTCGGTGTTCGTGCCGATGACCCGCTCCGGCATCATCGGCTCGGCGCTCATCGTCTTCGTGTTTTCGCTCGGCTTCTTCGTGACGCCGGCGATCCTTGGCGGCGGCCGCAGCGTGATGGTCGCCGAGCTGATCTATCTGCGCATCTTCCAGAGCCCGGATTGGGGGCTGGGGGCGGCGATCAGCGTCGTGCTGGTGCTGTTCGTCGGTACGCTGATGGCGCTGCTGTTCCGCTATGTCAGACCGAAGCAGCTGATCTGATGCCGACCTACCGCCCCGGCCCCGTCTCGCTGATCCTCGCTGCACTGGTGGCGCTGTTCCTGCTGTTGCCGCTGCTCGCCGTCATCCCGGTGTCGCTGACGCCGACCCGCATGCTGGCGATGCCGTCCGGCGAATTGTCGCTGCGCCACTACCGGGCGCTGATCGAGGATCCGCGCTGGATCAATTCGATCCTGCTCTCGATCAGGATCGGCGTCGTCAGCAGCGCCTTTTCCACCGTGCTGGCCCTGTGCTTCAGCCTCGGTGTGTGGATGTTCCAGCCGCGCTTCACCGCCGCGCTGGTCGGCTTCGTGCTGCTGCCGATTGTGGTGCCGCCGGTGGTCTCGGCGATCACGCTCTACTTCCTGCTGACCTCGATCTCCGGCGTCTCTTCGTTCTTCGGCTACGACACCTGGCTCGGTGTCGCCATGGCGCATGCGGTGATGACGGTGCCCTTCGCCACGGTGCTGATCCTGGTGTCGCTCAGCCAGCTCGACCGGCGCATCGACCTTGCCGCGCGCGGTCTCGGCGCCACCGTGTGGGAACGCGCCACCCGCATCATCATGCCCAACATCAAATTCGGCATCGTCACTGCCGCCCTGCTGTCCTTCGTGCTGTCCTGGGAAGAGATCGGCGTCACCCTGTTCATCACCTCGGTCAACGCGATCACGCTGCCCAGGCTGATGTGGATGGGCCTGCGCGACAACATCGACCCGGCGATCGCCGCCCTCTCGGTGATCCTGATCATCATCACGGTGCTGGTGCTGGCGGCGCGCAGTGCCGTGGTCAGGCTGCGCGCGGGGCAGTGAGGCGCGAAGCGGAAAACAGATCAAGTCAAAGGTGGGCAATCCTTCGCGCCCCCCTCTGTCCTACCGGACATCTCCCCCACTTGGGGAGAAATTGGCCGTCATCTCCGCTTTCGCCAATCACTACCGCCGAAGAAAGGAGCCGTCGCCGAAGCTGCCGATCTCCCCCCAAGTGGGGGAGATGGCCGGCAGGCCAGAGGGAGGCGCTGTCCCGCCAACTGTCGAGCGGATACGCGCTCCGCTTCGGGCGACGGTCTTCTACCCCATTGCGTGGCGAATGGTCTTGGACAGACGGCTCAGGAATGCCGGTCTAGACGATGCGTCGAGCTTCCACGACAGCACCGCCGTCGCCAGTTTCCGCGGCAGCACCCCGACCGACAGGAACCAGGCGGCAAGGACGGCGCGCCGGCGCAGCGACGCGGTCATTTCGAGGCTGGCGACGACACCCGCCGCCCCAAGCGCCAGCCGGGAATCATTGGCCACGGGGTGCCGGCGCCTGTCCGCGCACAGCGACGCCAGCCGCTCTTCCAAGTGGACCGGATCGTGGCGGACAGCCTCCGACGGGACGATGGTCAGGCCGATCCCGGAGGCTTGGTCCGACAGCGCCTGCATGCGGCGGAAGTCGTGGGTTACCCGCCAGCGTGCCCGCTCGGCGAGCTTTTCACCGAACACCGAATGGTTGGCGCCGTGGATCCGGTAGGCGCCGACGCATTCGTCGATGGACTGGACGTGTCCGTACATGGGCGCCAGCGTTACAAGGTAGCCATCGGCGCCCTGGCGGAACTCCGCCTCCGGTATAGGCATGATCGATTCGAGGGTTGTGCGATCAAAGGCCAGCCCGCTGGTCACAGTCGTCTGATAGCGGCCCTTGTGCAGGAGTTTCGGCATGACGTCACCGCTGTCAAAGGGCAGTTCGGGCGGCGGAAAGACGTCCTTGATGCGTTGTCGTTCGTCGACGATATGCAGCCTTGACTGCACCTGGGCAGTTGCCGCATCCCAGGTGTCGACGATCCTGGAAACGGCGGTCGGATAAAGAAAATCGTCGGCGTCGAGGAACAGGACGATCTTGCCCGAGCTTGCCGCGAACCCGGTGTTGAACGCCGCCGCATGCCCGCCATTTTGCGCGCGCGGGCAGGCGAGGATCCTGTCCCCATACGATTTCATGATTGTCGTGGAATTGTCCTGCGAGGCATCATCGACGACGATGACTTCGACATCCGCGTAGTCCTGCTCGAGGGCGCTATCGATGCTGCGTTTGAGGAAACGCGCGTAATTGTAGTTCGGAATGATGATAGATACCGGAATCCTCGGGACAGACTGCATCGCATTTGACCTCGCATCTTGCTTTGGTTTCAGCAAACCCGCGCGCGGGCCTGGTTCCTCCTCAAGCGCGTCCCACGAATTCCTGGGAGAAGGCTCGTGCCTTTCGTCAGGACGGGTCACGTCTCTTGCTTTGCGACTTCATGCTGAGGCCGCCATTGCCTTCAAGAGCTGCCGCCGAGATCATGGTCGACGGCAGCAAGGGCTCCGACGGTTCGGCTCGGATGACACGACAACCGAGCCTGACGGAAAGGCTTGGGTCGCGATCAGGTCGGGACCGCAGCGGACAGGCACCTTGAAGGCATGGCGGATACTGGCCTTCAAATGCGGCTGGAGCAAGCCCCACGCCAGACCAAAGGCTCACAAGCCTGTTACGTCTCAGGCGGCATGCAGCGTTGGAATGGCGCTGACATCCACTTCGCGCTCCGCGTGCCAGGCATCATACGCGGCCTGCATCCTGAGCCAGATCGCGGCGCCGTCGCCGAACATCTTCCCAAGGCGGGCGGCGACGGCCGGCGACACCGGCTTCTTCTCGCGGATGATGTCGTAAAGCTGCTGGCGCGAGATTCCGAGCAGATTGGCGATTTCCACCTTGGTCTTTCCGGTTGCCGGGATAATGTCGTCAAGCAGCGCTCCAGGGTGGGTTGGGCAGCGCTCCATCGGACGAATCGGCTCATACACGCTCATATCCGACTTCTCCAATCTGACCGCCTCAATGGTATTGTTCGAAATCGACGCGGGCGACATCAGTGCCGTCGAACTCGAATGTGATGCAACACGGCCCGTTGACATGCACCGTGTAGCGGGTCGGGCTGAAACCTTTCAAAGCGTGGAAGTCGAAGCCCGGCATGTTCATGTCTTCCGGCCTTTCCGCGACTTCCAGACGGTCAAGCCGGACAAGGATGCGCTTGTGCATCTTGGAGTCGATCTTTCCGGTTCCTCCGGTTTGAAAGAGGTCCGCCAGCGCCTTGTGTTTGAACGATTTGATCATGCAAAACGTAAGCACATTGCTTACGCAAGTCAACTGAGTGTAAGCAAATGATTTACGGGATGGTCTGCTATCAGCCGCTATTGCGCGGCAACGGGCAGGAGACGACCTGCGACCATCGGCTTACAAGGCCGGTGGTCTTTCCCGGAGCCGGCGAACCGGCTCCGGGCCGTATGGTGGCAGGCCTGAACAGTCACGCAGCCTGCAGCCCCGGTAGCGACAGATCGGCTTCCTCAGGCAAGTCGCCGGCCATCGCGGCAGCGAGCCTGGTCTGGTCGAGTTCCCCTTCCCAGCGCGCCACGACCACGGTCGCCACCGCATTGCCGATGAAGTTGGTCAGCGCCCGGCATTCCGACATGAAGCGGTCGACGCCGAGGATCAGCGCCATGCCGGCGACCGGCACTGCGGGCACGACCGAGAGCGTCGCGGCCAGCGTGATGAAGCCGGCGCCGGTGATGCCGGCGGCGCCCTTGGAGCTCAGCATGGCGACGGCGAGCAGCAGGATCTGGTCGCCGAGGGTGAGCGGCGTGTCGGTCGCCTGGGCGATGAACAGCGCGGCCAGCGTCATGTAGATGTTGGTGCCGTCGAGGTTGAAGGAATAGCCGGTTGGAACGACCAGCCCGACCACCGAGCGGTTGCAGCCGGCGCGCTCCATCTTGGCCATCAGGCCCGGCAGTGCCGCTTCCGAGGACGAGGTGCCGAGCACCAGCAGCAGCTCTTCCTTGACGTAGCGGATCAGCGCCAGGATCGAGAAGCCGTTGTAGCGGGCGACCGCGCCCAGCACCACCAGCACGAACAGCAGCGATGTCAGGTAGAATGTGCCGATCAGCATGGCGAGGTTGGCGATCGAGCCGATGCCGTATTTGCCGATGGTGAAGGCCATGGCGCCGAAAGCGCCGATCGGCGCGGCCTTCATCAGGATGGCGACGAGGCGGAAGATCGGCGTGGTCAATGCCTGCAGGAAATCGACGACCGGGCGGCCGCGATCGCCGACCGCCGCAAGAGCGAGCCCGAACAGCACCGAAAAGAACAGCACCTGCAGGATGTCGCCCTTTGCGAAAGCGCCGATGATCGTGTCGGGGATGATATTCATCAGGAAGCCGACGATGCTGGTGTCGTGCGCTTTTTCGGTGTAGGTCGCCACTTTTGTGGCATCGAGCGTGGCCGGATCGATATGCATGCCGGCGCCCGGCTGGACGACGTTCGAGACGACGAGGCCGACGACCAGCGCCAGCGTCGAGAATGCCAGGAAGTAGATCATCGCCTTGCCGGCGACGCGGCCCACCTTCTGCAGGTCGGAAACGCCGGCGATGCCGGTCGCCACCGTCAGGAAGATCACCGGCGCGATCACCATCTTCACCAGCTTGATGAAAGCGTCGCCGAACGGCTTCATCGCCTCACCGATTTCGGGATAGAAGTGGCCGAGCAGCACGCCGGCGGCGATCGCCGCCAGCACCTGCACATAGAGATGCCGGTAGAACGGAAGTTTGCCGCGCGGCGCGGCGGCAGCGAATGCTGTCTGCATGACGTCCTCCATTGTGCTCCGATCGAAAGCTCGACCTCCCGGAGCGTTTGCATTTGACCCCCAGCAGCCTCACGACCACTGAAGTCGTGTTTGCAACTGCCGTGCCAGACTGCGCTTAAGAGGCTATCGATTTGATTTTGTTGGGTATCCTCGAACTCAAGCTTTTGGCTTTGCCCACACAAAGTGCGGATGTTCGCATGGTCGAATTGTGCTTTGTGCGAAATCATGCACAAATGGGCGATGCTGCAACGACCCGCCGCTGCCTTGCCGTCGACGCCCGAGCAACTCGGCAGGCGAGCGCGCCGTGCCTGGCTGCTGTTTGCGGTAATCGCCCTTGCGACGGCCACGGCCGCACTTTACGGCGCCGGTCTCTATGGCCGCATCACGGAGCTCGGGACACTGACGGCGCAGGGCCGCACCGACGCCAATCTGAAGGTCGCGCTATTGCGCGCCGTTCTGGAAAGCCCGCGCGCCCTGCCCCTGCTTTTGTCGGAAGACCAGCAGGTGCGCGACGCGCTGGCGCAGAAAAGTGCTGCTGCAATCGATGTGCTGAATCGCAAGCTTGAAGGGCTGGTCTCCGGCACCAAGGCCTCGGTACTCTATGTCATCGGCAGCGACGGACTGGCGATCGCCTCCAGCAACTGGCGCGACCCGATCAGCTTTGTCGGCAACGACTACCGGTTCCGCGACTATTTCTCCGCAGCGATGCAATCCGGAACCGCCGAATATTTCGCGCTCGGCAATGTCAGCAAACGCCCAGGCCTCTACATCTCGCGACGCGTCGGCGATGCTGCCGCACCGCTCGGCGTCGTCGTCGTCAAGGCGGAGTTCGATCAGCTCGAAGCCGACTGGCACGAGGTGAACCGCCCGGCCTATGTCAGCGACGAGCGTGGTATCGTCCTGATCACCAGCGTGCGGTCCTGGCGCTTCATGACGACGGCGCCGCTTGCCGCGTCTGATCGTGCCGCCATCCAGAACAGCCAGCAGTTCGGCGACGCACCGCTGATGCCGTTGCCGATCACGCGCCCGCAGGCGCTCAGCCCGGACACATCCATCGTCCACGCGGTGACGCCCGGCGGCAGCGACGCGGAATATCTCCGGCTTTCAGCCCCGGTTGCTTCGACCCCCTGGCGGCTCGACTATCTCGTCCCGGCCGAGGCGCCGATCGCCGCCGCGGCCCGTGAAATGCGGCTCCTTGCGCTCGGCGTCTTGGTCCCGTTGCTCGGCCTTGCTGCGTATCTGTTGTGGCGCCGGCAGTCGGGACAAATGCGGATCGCCGCCGAACAGGCGGCGCGCACCGAACTCGAGCGCCGCGTCGTCGAACGAACCGAGGATCTGAGCCGTGCCCGCGATCGGCTGCAGGCGGAGATATCAGACCATCGCAGCACGGAAGCCAAGCTGCAGGTGGTGCAGCAGGATCTGGTCCAGGCCAACCGCCTCGCCATCCTCGGCCAGGTCGCCGCCGGCGTCGCCCATGAGATCAACCAGCCGGTTGCCACCATACGCGCCTATGCCGACAACGCCCGCGTCTTCCTCGACAGGAAGCAGACCGCGCCCGCCGAGGAAAACCTCGGCGCCATCGCAGCATTGACCGAGCGCATCGGCACCATCACCGAAGAATTGAAGGCCTTTGCCCGCAAGGGCCGCACCGCCGCCGAGCCTGTCGCATTGCGCGGTGTCATCGAGGGCGCCGTCGTGCTGTTGAGAAGCCGCTTTGCCGGCCGGCTCGACGCACTGGCGATCGACCTGCCACCGCCGAGCCTCAAGGTCATGGGCAACCGGGTCCGGCTCGAACAGGTGCTGATCAACCTCTTCCAGAACGCGCTTGAAGCGCTGGACGGCCGCAACGACGCTCATGTGCGGGTTTCGGTCGAGGAGACCGCGGACGGCGTGATGGTCGGCGTGTCCGATAACGGACCTGGCATTCCGCCAGGGATTCTCAAATCGCTGTTCACGCCGTTCAATACATCCAAGGAAAAAGGCCTCGGTCTTGGCCTTGTCATCTCGAAGGATATCGTCGCCGACTACGGCGGACGCATCGAGGTTTCGAGCGACGGCAGCGGCACCCGCTTCGCCATCCATCTCTTGAAAGCAGCATAGTGGCCAAGGCAGCATGACGAACGACGACGCAGCGCCGGTCATCTTGGTCGATGACGACAGCGATCTCCTCAAGGCCACCGCGCAGACGCTCGAGCTTGCCGGCTTTTCGGTCTCGGCTTTTTCGGTGGCGGCCGAGGCGCTGGCCAGGCTCGACACCGGTTTTGCCGGCGTGGTGGTGTCGGATATCCGCATGCCTGAGATTGACGGCTTGCAGCTTTTCAACCGCATCCTGCGGCTGGACCCGGACATCCCGGTCATCCTCGTCACCGGGCATGGCGACATCGCGGTTGCCGTCAAGGCGATCAAGGACGGCGCCTACGACTTCATCACAAAACCCTTCGCCGCCGACCGGCTGGTGCAGAGCGTGCGCCGCGCCGCGGAAAAGCGCCGCCTGGTGATGGAGAACCGCGCCTTGCGCGAGGCGGCCGGAGAGGCGCAGGACGGCCTGCCGCTGATCGGCCAGACGCCGGCGATGGAAAGGCTGCGCCGCACGCTGCGCCAGATCGCCGACACCGATGTCGACGTGCTGGTGACAGGCGAAACCGGTTCCGGCAAGGAAGTGGTGGCCAGCCTTTTGCATCGCTGGAGTCGCCGCGCCAAGGGCAATTTCGTCGCGCTGAATTGCGGCACGCTGCCCGAGACGGTCATCGAGAGCGAATTGTTCGGCCACGAGGCCGGCGCCTTCACCGGGGCGCAGAAGAAGCGGATCGGCCGTATCGAGCATGCCAGCGGCGGCACGCTGTTCCTCGACGAGATCGAAAGCATGCCGGTCTCGACACAGGTGCAGATGCTGCGCGTGCTGGAAATGCGCGAGGTCACCCCGCTTGGCACCAACGAAATGCGGCCGGTCGACCTGCGCGTCGTTGCGGCCGCCAAGGTCGATCTCGGCGATCCGCGCCAGCGCGGCGCTTTCCGCGAGGATCTTTATTACCGGCTCAACGTGGTGACGATCTCCATTCCGCCGCTGCGCGAGCGCCGCGACGACGTCGCACTGCTGTTCTTCTACTTCGCCGAGCGCGCCGCCGCCCGCTTCCGGCGTCCGCTGCCGGCGGTGCCGGCCGCGGTGCACCGCCATCTCAGGGAGCATGACTGGCCTGGCAATGTACGCGAGCTCGCGCATTTCGCCGAACGCTTCGTGCTTGGACTGGAGGAAGACGCCGGAGTGGCATCCCCTGCCCCAGCCCAGCCGGATGCCGCCATGAAACTGCCGGAACGGCTGGAGCGCTACGAGGCCGACATCATCCGCGAGACGCTTAACCGCAACGAGGGCGACGTCAGGCGCACCATCGAAGCGCTGGGGATTCCGCGCAAGACCTTTTATGACAAGCTGCAGCGCCACGGCATCGTGCGCAGCGAGTTTTCGAGGTAGAGGGGCCAATGTCGGCGCTGCCCCTCATTGCCCTGCCAGGCATTTCTCCCCGTAGAACCGGGAGAAAGAAGCCTTCGCCGAGATTTCGCCAAAAACCAACGTTGCAGAAAGAGCGCCCGAGGTTGCAGCCAGCCCCTTCTCCCCGTTCTACGGGGAGAAGGTCCCGGCAGGGGGATGAGGGGCAGCGCCAACGTCTGCAAACGTCCCTCCCGCAGCAACTCTCCTGACGCGAACCGATTCCGGTTTTCGCCATCCTGCGCTACACTTGGTCCACTTCAACCGGACCACTCTCATGATTGTCCAGACCTGCATCAATGGCGCGCGCAGCGCCGATTTCCATCCGCAGCTGCCGCTTGATCCCGAAGCCATGGCGCGTGACGGCGCGTCCTGCGTGGCCGCCGGTGCGGCCGAGCTGCATGTCCATGCACGCGGGCTCGACGGCCGCGAAAGCCTTGCCCCGGCGACGATGGACCGGACCGTGTTGGCGCTGCGCCGCGCCTGCCCGGGAACGCTGATTGGCGTGTCGACCGGCGCGTGGATCGAGAACGACGACGAGCGCACACTTGACGCGATCGCCGGCTGGAGCGAATTGCCTGACTACGCCTCGGTCAATCTGAGCGAGAAGGCCGCGCCCGAGGTCATGCAAAGCCTGCGGCAGCGCGGCATCGGTATCGAGGCCGGGCTCGCCTCCGTCGCTGATGCCGAGCGCCTGGTCCGCCTCGACCATGGCAACCAGGTGCTGCGCATCCTGATCGAGATTTCCGAGCAGGCGCTGGACGCGGCGCTGGAAGCCTGCGACGGCATCGCCGCCGTGCTCGACCGCGCCGGACTGCGTCGCGCCATCCTGCTGCACGGTGCCGACGCCACGGTGTGGCCGTTCGTGCACCGGGCGGCGGAACGCAACTGGTCGACGCGCGTCGGGCTGGAAGACGGCAAGGCGCTTCCGGACGGCACTACGGCATCCGGCAATGCCGCACTGACGGCTGCTGCGGTTGCGATCTTCCGGGCCGGTCGTTGATTCATCCCGTAGGCTTCGGGCGCCTTGCCGATCTTCTCGGGATGCTGCGTCAGGCCACGTCCCGCAAAGTCGAACGCGGCGTAGCCGATTTCGCGGTTGCGCGATCCTGGTGAAGCGCGAACCCTGCGGCGCCCGGGTCGCCCAGTTCAGAGCGGAGCTGCATGCTCGGGATGTGGTAGTCGCCGCCATTCTGCTGCCGGTAAGGAATGGGCCGGGTTGTCTCGAGCGTCCGCATCCTTTCGCGCAGGCGCTCCGCGACAGGCTCGAAATCGGCCTCCCCAAAACGATCCACTCTGTAGACGACGAACGGCGGAAGCACGTCATAGCCCGGATAGTAAAGGATCCCGTGATTGATCGGAAACAGCAGGTCGTCGATTGGGCCGTTGACGCCGCGGGCGGAGTAATGCTCCTCCCAGCCGCCGGCGGTCACGATCAGCATCGCGCGCTTGCCGGCGAGCGTTCCCTCGCCAAAGCGGTCACCCCACCGCTTGTCGCTGTGCTCGCCGACACCATAGGCGAAGCCGTAGGCGTACACCCGGTCGACCCAGCCCTTGAGGATTGCCGGCATGGCATACCACCACAGCGGGAACTGGAGGATCAGCGTGTCGGCCCACAGCAGCTTGTCGATCTCTGCTTTAACATCTTCGGTTAGCGTGTTGGTCGCAAAAGCCTTTTTGGATGCCCCAGCCGGCAGGAAGCGCGCTTCGGGCGGCCACGACGGAAAGTCGGCACGGTCCACCTCGGCTTTCCAGCCATCGGCATAGAGGTCCGATATCAGCACCTCGTGGCCCTGGGCCTCGAGTTCCCTGATGGCGACGTCGCGCAGTGCGCCGTTGAGCGAACGCGGTTCAGGATGAGCAAAAACAAGCAGGACTTTCATGGGTCAACTCCGAAGAAGGACGATAGACGCTGAAGGTAGCCAGCCCCGGGATTATCCGCTACATCTGAGCAATGCATAAGATTATGCCGAATAATGGATAGGTCTGACGTGACACTCGAGCGCATGCGCACCTTCGTTCGCGTCGCCGAGCGCGGCAGCCTCTCGGCGGTGGCGCGCGAACTCGGAGTTGGGCAGTCGACGGTCACACGGCATCTGCGCGAGCTCGAGGAGGCTATCGGCGTGCCCTTGCTCAGCAGGACCACCCGGCGTGTCACGATGACCGATGAAGGCAGCCGTTACTATGCCGACGCCGTCCAGATCCTGCGCCTCGTTGAGCAGGCCGGCGATGAGGCACGGGGCACCCGCGGCGCTTCGGCCGGCACGATCCGGATATCCTGCACGGCGGCGCTCGGGGTCTTGCACGTCAGCCGCCTGATCTTCGCCTTTCAGGACCGCTATCCCGACATCGGGATCGATCTCAACCTCACCGACGAGCGCATCGACCTTGTGCGGGAGGGAGTCGACATCGCACTTCGCCTCGGTCCGCTCACCGACAGCTCGATGAAGCTGCGGGCGCTCGGCCAGTCCCGGCGCCTGCTGGTGGCGTCGCCGGCCTATCTGGCGGTGCGGGGCAGACCGGCTGTCCCGCAGGACCTGCCTGGCCATGAAGGCATCCGGATGTCGAACATCGCAGGAAGCGACACGCTCGCCCTGCAGGGGCCGGGCGGCGAACGCCATGCGGTGCCTTTCGGCGGCCGATTTCGGATCGATCATGGGCTTGCAGCGCGCGAAGCGCTCGTCGCCGGGCGCGGCATCGCACCTGCCCATCACTGGCTTGTCGACGATCTCCTGGCGGCCGGCCGGCTGGAAGTGATCCTGCCGGACTACGCCCCGCCTCCCATTCCGCTGAGCATGCTGATCGTTCCGGAGCGCGCGGGCATTGCCAGGGTCCGGCTGCTGGTCGACTTTCTCGCCGAGCGGATCGGCGGCATTCCGGGGATTGGGAAGCCGCGTTAGCCGGCGTGTCCTCGGTCGGCTGCGGCACCGGCAAAACCCTCCGTCTTCCGGGATACACCGTCCGGCCTTGTTGACAGACGGCCGAACGCTCTTGCGATTTCAAAAGATACACCCTAAGCTGTTTTCATATCAGAAAGAAAACTCCATCATTTCTTTTCATTTATGAAAGTTTGAACGCTGCGGGAACATCTCGATCAGACCGACCGGCGACTGGTCAAGCTGCTGTCGCAGGATGCGCAGCTTGGCGTCAATCGCCTCGCCGAGAAGATGGCCGTCTCGGTGCCGACGGTGCGCATGCGGTTGCGCAACCTGCTCGACCGCAACCTGCTCAAGATCGTCGGGCTGCTCAACCTGACCGAGCGCCCAGAATTGATCTCGGCGATCGTCGGCATCAATGCGCAGGGGCGCGGCCGCGCTCGGGAACTGGCGCAGCGCATCGCCGAACTGCCTTTCGTGAACTCGGCCTCCGTCGTCACCGGACGCTTCGACATCATCGTCGACGTGACGGTGGCCGGCGATGTCGCCGATCTCTATCGCGTCACCAGCGAGCTGATCCCCGGCGCGGGCGAGCCCGGCGAAGTCGTGCGCAGCGAGACGTTCGTCGTCATGGCCTCCTGCAACAAATGGGTCAGCCTGCCCGAAGGCTGCTGGTCGGACGAGACCAAGCGCGACGAAACTGGGCGCGACGAACCTGGGCGAAAGGAAATACCATGAAGATCGCGGTTCTCGGCGGCCTCGGCCTGCAAGGCCGGGCGGCGATCGCCGATCTCATCGCCAGCGCCGATGTCGAAGAGGTCGTCTGCGTCGATACCGTGCCGGATGGCGCAGCCCGACTTGGCGGCCTGACCGACCTTACCCGCGTGCGTTTCGTCGTGCCCGACGGCGCGATCGCCCCTGTGTTGGCGAATGTGCTGGCAGGTGTCGACGCCGCCATAGATCTGTTGCCGCAGCCGCTGATGCGCGAGGCGGTGCAGGCCGCGATCGCGACGCGCACGCCGCTGGTCACCACCAATTACGGCAAGACGATCGCCGACCTTGCCCCCGCAGCGGAAGCGGCCGGCGTTTCGATCATGACCGAATGCGGGCTCGACCCCGGCATCGACCTTGTGCTCTACGCGCGCGCCGCCCGTCAGTTCGACGCCATCACCGCGATCGATTCCTATTGCGGCGGTATCCCCGAGCCGAAGGCGATGGCCAAGCCGCTGTGCTACAAGGTGAGCTGGAACTTCGACATGGTTCTGATGAGCCAGAACCGCGACAGCGTGCTGGTCGAGGATGGCCAACGGGTCGATGTGCCGGCCGGCCGCCAGCACGACAATCCGTTCATCCATCAGATCGAGGTCGAGGGGCTGGGCAGACTGGAAGCCTTCCCCAATGGCGATGCACCGCATTACGCCGGCATGCTTGCCGCCGCCAAGGGGCTGCAGCGCTCCGGCCGCTATTCGCTGCGCTGGCCGGGCTGGTCGGCGTTCTGGGCGCCCCTGAAGGAGCTCGGCTTCCTCTCCGAAGACAAGGTGCCCGGCGTTGGCGCCAGCCCACGCGAATTTCTCGGCCGGCTGCTCGGCCCGCAACTGAAATATGGCGCCGACGAGAAGGACCTGTGCGTGATGCGCAATGTCTTCTCAGGCACCCAAGGCGGCCGCCGCAAGACGGTGACCTTGGACCTGATCATCGAACGCGATCTCGCCTCCGGCCTGTTCGGCATGAGCCTAGGTGTCGGCTATCCCGCCAGCATCGTGGCGCAGATGCTGGTGCGGGGCGAAATTACCGAGCCCGGCCTGCTCAATCCACTGTTGCATGTGCCCGACGGCCGCTTCCTCGACGAACTGGCGAGACGCGGTATACGCGTATCCGAAACGATCGACCGGGACTGAAGGATTTTCGAACGGTGGTTCGCCGCCGGCAACGGCGCTGCCGCTCAAAAAGCACCCCCAAGGGGTGGAACAACAAAGTGAAAATAACAAACGACAACAAGGAGGAATGCCCAATGAAGATTGCCAAGCTTTTCATAGCAAGCCTTGCGCTCGCCGGCCTCACTGCCGCCGCCAGTGCCGGAACCCTCGACGAGATCACCAAGCGCGGCGAGTTGCGCGTTGCCGTGCAGACGCAGGGACCGCCCTTCTCGCTGGTCGGCGCTGCCGGCGAGCGCACCGGCAGTTCGGTCGAGCTTGCCGAACTGATGGCCAAGGAAATGGGCGTCAAGATCACCTTTTTGGATTTCGATTGGGACGGCCTGATCCCGGCCCTGCTGTCGGGCAAGGCCGATCTTCTGGTCGCCGACATGACGCCGACGCTGGCGCGGGCGATGAAGGTCGCCTTCACCAAGCCTTACATGTACACCGGCAGCACCGTCTTCACGAAGGCCGACGGCAAGTTCAAATCCACCGAGGATTGCAAGGCCAAGGGCACCAAGATCGCCGTGCTGCTCGGCGCCACCGGCGAGAAGGAGGCCAAGAAGGCTTTCCCGGACGCCGACATCAAGAGCTACAAGGGCGGCGGCCCGCTGCTGCTTGACGCCGTCAACAACGGCCAGGCCGATTGCGGCGTCAACGACGTCTCGGCGGTCAAGGGCCAGTCGACCGCCTACCCGGCCGGCAGCTTCACCATCATGCCGGACATGCTGTCGAAGGAGCCGCTGGCCTTCGCCACGCGCTATGACGAGCAGGACCTGCTGACCTGGATGAACCTGTTCCTCGACCAGGTCAGCCTCGACGGCCGCCTGCAGAAGAACCTCGACTACTGGGTCAATTCCGACGACTGGAAGAAGGATCACTGAGTAGAGTGAATAGGCAATGGTGAATATTGAATAGTGAATAGTGAATAGTGAATAGTGAATAGTAAGTATTAGATCACTACTCGCTATTCGCTACTCCTTATTCGCTGTTCACTACTCCCTATTTAACCATTCACTATTCACTATTCACCGCCATTCACCATTCACCGCCCCACCCATGCTCGAAAATTTCAGCTTCCGCACCATTGTCGAATATCTGCCGCTGTTCGGGCAGGGCCTCGTCACGACCGTGTGGCTGTCTGTCCTCGCCTTTGCCGGGGCGCTCGCCGTCGGCATCGTGCTCGCCGCCATGAACCTTCAGCGCGGCCGGCTGTTCCGCATGCCGGCCAAGGCCTATATCGACGCGGTGCGCGCCACGCCCTTGCTGGCGCAGCTTTATTTCCTCTATTTCGGCCTGCCGCGGCTCGGCATCATCCTGCCTGAGCTCGTCGTCGGCATCCTCGCTCTGTCGCTGAACAGCGGCGCCTATGTCGCCGAGATCATCCGCGCCGGCATCCTGTCGATCCCGCGCGGCCAGGTCGAGGCCGGCGTCGCTTCGGGGATGACCTATGTCCAGCGCATGCGACTGGTCATCCTGCCGCAGGCGTTCAAGGTGACGATCCCGCCGCTGCTCGGCCAGGCGATCGTGCTGGTCAAGGATTCCGCCCTGCTGTCGCTGATCGCGGTCGCCGAACTGACGCGCGCCGGGCAATTGCTCGCCTCCGACCGCTTCATGCCGGCGGAAGGTTTCATCACCATCGCCGCCTTCTACCTGCTGCTCTATTACGGGCTGAAGGGACTGGCGGCGCTGTCCGGGCGCTGGCTCGGCCTGGCGGGGGCACGGACATGATCTGGCAGCAGCTGCAAAGCATAGCCGGCAGCTATCCCCTCGCCCTGCGCGGCCTCGGCATGACCGTGATGCTGTCGCTGGTCAGCCTGGTGCTCGGCACGCTGATCGGCTTTGGCCTCGGCATCCTGCGGACCGGCGGCAACCGGCTGATCAGCGGCGTGATCGGCGCCTGGGTCGACCTGATCCGCGGCACGCCGTTCCTGGTGCAGATTTTCCTGATCTTCTTCATCCTGCCGGAACTCGGCATCGAGCTCGACGCCTTCACCGCCGGCATCATCGCGCTGACCAATCTGGCCGCCTGCTTCATCTGCGAGATCGTCGTCGCCGGCATCCGCTCGGTGCCGACCGGCCAGGTCGAGGCGGCGCTGGCGTCCGGTCTGTCGCGCTGGCAGCGCATGCGCCAGGTGGTGCTGCCGCAGGCAATGCGCATCGTGCTGCCGCCGCTGGTCGGGCAATATGTGCTGTTGATCAAGGATTCCTCCGTCGTTTCGGCTATCGGGCTCACCGACCTCACCCGCGTCGGCTGGCTGGTTGTGCAACGCGTGCCGAACGGCCTGCTGGTCTTCTTCCTCGTCGGCCTCGGCTATTTCATCGTCTGTTATCCGCTGATCCTGCTGGCGCGCCGGCTTGAGCAGCGCATGGGTGCGGCCCATGGCGAGGTGCAGTTGTGACGTTGAACCTCAGCAAAAATGGCACCGGTATGATCGAGTTTCGCGGCGTCAACAAATGGTTCGGCGCGCTCAATGTGCTCAAGGACATCACGCTCAGCGTCGAGCCGCGCGAAGTGGTCGTCGTCTGCGGGCCGAGCGGTTCGGGCAAGAGCACGCTGATCCGCTGCATCAACGGGCTGGAGACGATCCGCGACGGCGACCTGGTGGTCGACAGCCAGCGCCTCGGCGACCCCGCCACCAACATGACGCGGCTGCGCACCGAGATTGGCTTCGTCTTCCAGTCCTTCAACCTCTATCCGCACAAGACGGCGCTCGAGAACGTGACGCTGGCGCCGATCCATGTGCGTAAGATCCCGCGCGCTGAAGCCGAGAAGGCCGGGCGCGAGCTGCTCGCCAAGGTCGGTCTTGCCGACAAGGTGAACGCCTATCCGGCGCAACTCTCCGGCGGTCAGCAGCAGCGCGTGGCGATCGCCCGCTGCCTCGGCATGCGCCCCAAGATCATGCTGTTCGACGAGCCGACCTCGGCGCTCGATCCAGAGATGATCTCGGAGGTGCTCGACGTCATGGTCGCGGTGGCAGAGGAAGGCATGACCATGATGGTGGTGACCCACGAAATGGGCTTTGCCCGCAAAGTCGCCCAGCGCGTGGTGTTCATGAATGCCGGCGCCATCGTCGAAAGCGGCACGCCGGATGAATTCTTCTCGCACCCCAAGACCGACCGCAGCCGCGCCTTCCTGAGCAAGATTCTGCGGCATTAGAGTCAAAACTCAACCAGCTGGCTGTCGCCAACGGCCGAGACGGGTGGAATGTTGCCATTCGTCTCGTCGATGGTAACGAGCAATTAGCGCCAGAAGCGGTCACTCCGTAGCAAGCCCTTGAATGACCGCAATGGGGCCGACAGCGGACTGGCAGCTTTGGTCCTCGAATCTTCAATAGCTGACCTTCAAGTCGGTGCGAGTAACGTCGTGACGTGACCCCAATCGGAAATTCCCGGCTTAAATTTGCTCTCGGCAAGCAGACCTTCACCGCAACCAGCAGATTTGACCCCTTGCTGACCTTCTTGAGCCGGTGCTCTTGCCAGAAAGCACACATAGGCCGCGACCAGTGCTGATCCGTTTCTGACCTTCCTACGAGGTAGGCCGGGGTCGGGCTGATAGACTCGTTCACGAAGCGTCGGTACACTGCCGGACTGCTTTCAAATGAGAGCAATCGCCGCACATGACCGACGAACGCATCCAGCGTCGACTCGCCGCCGTAATGGCGGCCGATGTCGTTGGCTACAGCCGCCTCATGGAAACGGATGAGGCCGGCACGCTGGCCGCGCTCAAGTATCGACGTAAGCAAGTGCTGCAGCCGTTGCTCGCCAGGCACCATGGCCGGGTCTTTAAGGTGACTGGCGACGGCGTGATGGTGGAGTTCGCCAGCGCCGTCAATGCTTTGCAATGCGCCATAGACGTGCAGCATGCGATGGCTGCGGCCAATGCCGCTCTGCCTGAGAAGCTCCGTATTGTGCTGCGCATTGGCGTCAATTTGGGTGATGTGATGGTCGAGGGCAGTGACCTTTATGGCGATGGCGTCAACATCGCTGCGCGACTGGAAACCACCGCCGAGCCAGGCGGCATCCTCATCTCTGGAACGATCTACGACCACGTCCGAAATAAGATCGAGGTTGGTTTCGAGGATCTCGGGGCCCAGACCGTGAAAAACATTGCCCTGCCAGTTCGCATCTACCGCGTTTCCGGCACGCCGCCTGTTGTGACTTCCACATCCAAGGCCATCACCGACAAGCCTTCGATTGCCGTTCTGCCATTCACGAACATGAGCAGCGATCCCGAGCAGGAGTACTTCGCTGACGGTCTGGCGGAAGACCTGATCACTGACTTGTCGAAAGTGCCTGGTCTGTTGGTGATCGCACGCAACTCCACATTCGCTTACAAGGGGAGGTCAGTCGATGTCCGCTCCGTCGCCAGGGAGCTGAGGGTGCGCTATGTGCTTGAAGGTAGTGTCCGCAGGGAGAAGGCGAGGGTGCGGATCAATGCCCAGCTAATCGACGCGACGGACAGCAGTCACCTCTGGGCTGATCGCTTCGATCGCGACTTGGCGGACGTTTTCCTGTTGCAGGACGAGGTCGTCAGCACGATTGTAAGTGCCCTGTCCGGCGTGTTGCCGGCCGCGGTGACCACCAGCACACGTAGGACAGCAAGTCTCGAAGCGTATGACCTCTTCGTCCGCGGCCGCATGCTGGTGGTTCAGTCGCCCGAAAGCAACAGGGCCGCTCCCGTGCTCTTGGAAAGGGCCATCGAACTTGATCCTGGCTTCGCCGATGCTCATGCTTGGCTTGCGATGAGCCACCATTTTGCCTGGGCGTATTGGCTGGATGCTCCAGAGCGCCATCATTCGCTGGCTCTGGCGGCAGCCCGGCGCGCCGTATCGCTTGATCCGGAAAATGCCGTGGCCCATGCAATCCTCGGCGACGTGCTGATCTACGATGGCAAGCCGGATGAAGGCGCGGCGGAGCTGGCCACTGCCCTTCGGGTCAACCCCAATCATGCTGATGCCTGGGCATTCCTGGGGCAACTGAAGGCATTCGAGGGAAAGGCTATCGAGGGCATCGGACATTTGCGCCACGCCATTCGCCTCAATCCGCACCCGCCGGGGTGGTACTATTGGCTTCTCGGGCTCGCCCAATACGCAGCGGGTCAATACGCCGATGCCGTCGAAACACTCCGGCATGAGGCAACGCACCGGCTCGGCTCGCAACGTATCTTGGCTGCAAGTCTGGCACGGCTGGGGCATATGGAAGAGGCCAGGGAAGAAGCAAGGCAATTCCTCGCCTCGAATCAGGATTTCTCGATACAGCACTGGGCCAGCACACAACCGTTCCTGCACGAGGCTGATCGACAGCATTTCATCGATGGCTATGAAGACGCCGGCCTGCCACAGTAGGGCCGGACGTGGCCGCAACCCCATCCGTGCAAATTTGGATATCTAGCCTTGCTGACCATTCGCACAGCCACACTTGCCGACGCAGACGCCATTTGGAGCATACTCGAGCCCATCTTGCGGGCAGGCGAAACCTACGCGTTGCCGCCTGACTGGAGCCGATCCGACGCGCTGTCATACTGGTTTTCCCCGGATCACGAGGTGTTCGTCGCAGAGACGGACGAACTGGTGATGGGAACTTATTATCTGCACGCGAACCAACGGGGCGGCGGTGCCCACGTCGCCAACTGCGGTTATATAACCGCGCCGAACTCGGTCGGCCGGGGTATTGCAACGGCGATGTGCCAGCACTCTCTGGGTCGCGCGGCTGCGCGAGGCTTCCGGGCCATGCAGTTCAACTGTGTTGTCAGTACCAACGAACGCGCGGTCAAGCTTTGGCGTCATCTTGGATTCGACGTGGTCGGAACCATTCCGCAAGGTTTCGAGCATCCGGTTCTGGGGTTCGTGGACACGCTGGTAATGCACCGATCGCTCTGACTGCCTTGCGCAGGCGCATAGCAGCCCTAACACGCTGGTCAGATCGCGTCATGCAACGCTCGCAACTGAATGACCGCAAAAGGGTCGAACTCGGTCGTTCAGAGTGATTTGGGTTTTGGGGATGAGAGCGGCCGGCCATGAGAACTTCCCGAAATGTGAACGAGGGTGTCGGTAGCGCGCGCCTGATAGGGGCCACAAGCCACCCCACCCCCGCCACCGACGAACCCGGGCGGGGCGGGTGCCGGGAGCTACCAGCGCGACCCGAGCGGTGTCCGCGTTGCGGGCTCAGCGGCCTCTTGTTGCAGTTCTGCGGCGATTGGTTCGAACGTCGACGATGATGATTTGGCGTCGACCTTTCGTGGCGTGGTGCGCTTACTTCTCCTTGATACCAGCATCCGCGAGACGGCAGTGGGCGTGTAAGGCTTTCCGGCACTCGACAGATATCCCGCCCCAGCCAGCGCCTTAGCGACGTCGGCCAGGGTGCGTTGGCGGCCATTGACTGGATACCGATGCAGCTTCTTTGCGAGCGCAATCAGCTCAAGTCCGCCATCGAGTTAGCGGGAACTCCCGAGAATCGACGGAGGACATCTGAGCCATCCCGGGGACGCATTCGCTCCGATAATTGTATCCCGTACCGCTCGTGTTGCAGCGTCGCGCGCGGTTGGCAAAGCAAGGCGCGATCCGAGCCGAATTACTGCAACGTTGCCGCCTGGAGCCGTCTATGGATCAAAATTCTGATGTGCCGACCTTATGCCAAGCATTGGTTCACTGTGGCGTCCGCGAGGCGCTCGATCCGCGGCAACTGGTGGGATTCGCCAGGACATCCTCGAAGGCGCGCCGTCGCTGCGGACGTTCAAGCGAAGGGCGAGACTCCGAACAGCCAGCCGTGCAGCCAGAGCCCGAACAATGCGAAAGCAACCAAGCCGATGCCCACAGCAATCAGGTCGCTACGCGGTCGCACGACCGCGGGTGCCGGATCGCCGCGTGGAATGACGGCAATGAGATCGACAATCGCGTAAACCAGAAACGCTCCGAAGACTAGGAGCGAGGCAAGGTCGCCATTGGCCAGGAGGTGGCCGATGGCCCATAGAATGATGCCCACCAGCATCGGGTGCTTCAGCCGATGCTTGATTGAACCCGTGGGCAAGTAAGCGGCTGCCAGAAAGACGAATGCGGCGAGCACCAACACCGACGCGACATGGCGGCCCCAAGAGGGCGGCTCGTAGATCTCAGGCGCATTGGGCCGATAAAGACTCCAGCCCCAGACGATCAGCACGAAGCCGATGATCGATAGGAGCGAATAAAGTCCCTTCCAGCGCCGCTCGTTTGTGGCGATTTGCGCATCACGAAAGCCGCTGGCGGCGATCCGAACAGAATGGATTCCGAAGAAGATCACGAGGCCGAAAACCAGTACTAGCATAACACCTCCGAGGTTCGGCGCGTCGGCGGGAAGGAAGGCTTGCTTACGCTCTCGCTCGAGTTGCCGGCTGCATATGCGCAAAACGGATTCTGCGAACGAGATGGTCAGAGTAATATATCAGGGACCCGCAATCTTGGAATGGGCGAAGCTGCCGATTGGCACGGCACAGCGGCATCGCCTGCGCGCAGGTTCTTCGCGTTCAGCACGGAACCGCCGCGGTGAATGCCTGTGGCGACGTTCCGTTCACATAAATTGCATGAGGGCAACGGGCGGGCGGCGCTGTAGCGTTCGATATGCCCGTTCTCGTCGTCACGGCATCCAAGGCTGAGCGGTATGCTGCTTCGACCTAATTGCCGCCCTCCGCACATGGTACATGAAGGTCCGGAAATGGTCGAACACGACCTTGAGTTTGACCAGCCTATAGATCCGTTTCTGGCGCTAGTTGCCCATTCCGGTGGCCAGCTCGAACGGTAAAACCTGACCCAATCCCGATCTTCCTGCGTTGGAATCTTTCCCAAAAGCCGACGTTGGGTGCGACCGGCGCTCATGACGCGATCCGCATCTTGCCACACGCGCCCGGCCTCGTTTTTGAATGCGTTGCCACGAGTGTGAGAATTCTCACAGACGAACCTACCCACTCCTCATATGCTTTGCGCACCGATCTTGTTCTAACCTGTTCGGTTGGGGAGGAAAATATCATGTACAGATACACGGTCCTTGCAGCGCTTTGCGTGACGACGGGCTATGCCTCTGCAGGTGAACTGGACACCCAACAAGGAGGGAGTATCGATCTCGGCGGTTTTCAAGGCGTCGTCTATTATACGGAAGCCGATAACAGCTTCCGGGTGGTCACCACGATCGCTGAAGGCGAGGCGGGCTTGCCTGTGCGCTTCGAGGCAACCCTCGATGAAGGCCAAAGCCTCACGATCTCGGTTCCAGGCAGGTTGGACGAGCGCAGCCAAACCGTCGAGATTTCGCGGGCCGGCGGCAAACTCTTCGTGGCAGGAGCCGAGCCCCCTCCCGAACTCGTTCGTGCCGGCCATTGAATCTGTCGCCTCCGAGGACGAACTCGATCTCCGCGAAGGAACAAGACAATGCTTTATACGCTCGTCATTCTGGCTTGCTGACATCCGCTCCGGAGGCCTGCGAGTCGCGCGAGTTGATCGTCGGCGATTTGGCCATCCATCCCGGGGCCGCTTTTATACAGGCGCAACCACTTGTCGCGCAGTTGACCGAAACGCATCCCGCCTTTTTCGTACAACGTTGGCGACTGCTACCTGGTCGTGGGACATGAATGCTGCACTCGTCTGCAGTTCCGTGCCGGCACAGGGCACGACCGCACAGCCGATTCGGCGGTCGGGCGTAGGTCGGGATTGCCAACGCTCCGTGAATGTCGGCAAATGGCGCACGTGGTCGGTTGGTGCGTTCCCGACTTCAGATTGCCTGATGAGGCTCGGCAAGGTCCGGCTGGGGTGGAAAGCGGCCTTCTGCTGCTCATTCACTTCAACATGGAGCGCAGCGTCAGATACATCCCATATACGCTGATGCCCATGATCATCAGAAATACAACACAGAGACGCCCGTTTGGGACCTTGATGTGGATGGCCGATTCCGGGCCTGAAACGCTACCCAACACGTGAAAGCGGCAAGCAATGTGCACATGACAAACAGCGCGATAAAGATGCTCTTCGGATAAATGGGCCGCAACAGCAGGCCTGTTATGCCAATCGCAAGGTTTGCGACAATGAGCGCTTTATAACGCCCTGGCAGCCGATAATTGTTCATATCTATACCACCTGATGGGCACTTACACGCGCCACGGCTAGCACGCTTTGGTTGCATCAGAGTCAAGCGGCCGGATAAGTTCGGATGGCAGCTATGGGTCGACTCGAGCCGTTGCGCGAACGGCAGCTATGGAGAAGCGCCAGGAAGGTCGGCAATTGGCGCAACGTCGACCTACAGCGTGTTGCCCATGATGTCCGCTTTCGGGAAGCGGCAAAACTCATCTGTACGGCCGAGATCGGCGCAAAGCTGCCGTCCACGTCGCGGCAGATGTCAGTCGTCTTTGGGTCAGAACTTGCCGTAGAAGTTCTCCGAACGAAGGGCAGACAAGGATTGAACTCGGTCGTTCAGAGTGATTGGATTCTGCCCTAGTCTGGAAAGACCCGGCCGGCGTCTTCAGCCGAATGTCGCCAGAGGCTCAGTGCGAACCTCAACCCACTTGCCGTCCTAGTTGGCCTGCTAGCCGGCCTGCCTGCGTTCCTCAGAGCGTTGCCAGCCGCGAATTTGTCATGGCCGTTCCATAGGCTTGACGCAGCGTCCGCTTCTCCTCCAGCGCAATGATGACGCTTGTGGCAAAATCCGTCTTGTACATGACGGCGAGCCGTGTCAGCCCGCCTGGCGTGAAGACGTTGATCTCCAGAAGTTTGTCTCCGACGATGTCGAGCCCAACCAGAAACATGCCGTCATTGATCAATTTGGGGCGCACCATCTCGGCAATGCCCAACATCGTGCCCGTTACCTTGACTTTGCGGGCTGTTCCAGCGGCATGGATATTGGACCGGACGTCGCCCTTGGCTGGAACGCGGCGAAAGGCTGCGTAATTGCCGTCGCGCACCAGCGGCAGACCGTTCATCAAGAAAAGACGCACGTCACCAGCCTTGGCCTCCGGAATGTAGACCTGCGCGATGAGATAGCCGTCACCGCTGGCCGCTTCGAAAATCTGGTTGAGGTTGGAATCGGTGGGCGTTGCAATATGGAAGACGTTCTTGCCACCCGATCCTTGGAGTGGCTTGACGATGCAGCCCTTCGAGTGTTTGTCGATAAATGCGCGGATCTCGGTAATGCTGCGCGATATCAGGGTAGCCGGCCTGACCGCCTCGGGAAAAGACTGAAGGTAGAGCTTGCTCTGCGCCTGTCCCAGGCCATCCGGATCGTTGACGACAATCGCGCCGCGAGCCGCCGCGAGCCGCCCGAACATAACGCCTGCGTTGGCGGCCCATGGCCGATCGGTGGCGTCCAACGACGGATCGTTGCGCAGAAACACAATGTCGATATCGCTTATCGCCAAAGTCTTTTTCTGCTTCGCTGTATCCTTCAGGGCAGCATGCAGTCTGTCGGATGTCTTGTAGGAAGCATCCGGCAGAACCGCTACGCTGACAGCCAGACCGTCATCCGGACGCAGTATGAAGTCGCCTGGTTCAACATAGACAACGGAATGGCCGCGCTGGACGGCGGCCAGCGCCAACGCTGTCGTCGTGTAGGCGGGCGTCTCGCTCTCAATGGAATTGACAAAGAACGCGATGCGCATCGAGGAGACTCCGCTCAAGTTTCAACCATATCGATCGGACCGATTCCCGCCATCGCTCTCTTGAGACGCGGACGCGCCGCGTCGGAAGAGAGGAACGCGGGCTCGAGGCGCGGCGCCCGCAGCAAGCCGCGCGCGTTGAGTTCCTGGATCGCTCCGAAATGCGCGGCGGAGATCTTGCCGATCCAGAACGGCGTGAGGCTGCCGCCGTCCTTCAGATGATCGAGGATCTGCACCATGCCCCGCAGATAGATGGCGTCCTTTGCAAGGCCCCCGCCTCGATAGACACGCAGAACGACGTTGAAGGCGCCGCGATCGTCGAGACCGAAATCCCTGTGGAGGATGCGGAAGGTCTCCTCGAATGTTGCTCCGTCGAGCATCGCCTGACAGGCGATAACCCTGGCCGCGATCAGCCTCAAGCGCGCTGCGGTCATGCCGCCGACCAGATATTCCGCCAGCACGGCCAGTCCCTCCTGCATGCCCTCATAGCCGGCGAGCCCGTTGCGGAAGATGGCGAGCCCCTGCGCGTCACCGTTGAAATAGGTCAGCAGATGAACACCGATCTCGTGACTGAGCAGCGCAGTCAGACGCTCCGGTGGAAGGTTGGTATCGCGCGAAACCAGCAGCCGGTTTCGCGAGACCAGGAGGCCGGCCGGCAGGTCGCCGCGGATCTCCACGGAGGCATCGAATTCGGGATAGGCTGCCCGGTAGCCCGCGATCATGTCTCGCGCGGCCGCGGCGACAGCGTCGGCGCCCAGGCCCTTCTGCCGGGTGGCCGACGCAACCCTAGGCGCCTTTTCGAGAATGGCGCGTGCTCGCGCCGCCAGGCTCGGCTCGACGCTACCATAGAGAGCTCGTCCGAGTTCGACGAAGCGGGGCGTTTCGCGCGCCGCGAGCATCGACAGCTGGAGATCGAGTTCCTGCTGCTTTTGCGAGAGCAGCGTGGTCAGCAGCGGATCTTCCAGATGCTCGAGCGAGACCGAATAGAGCTTCCGTTTCTGGCCGGCGACCTCGAACTCGAGCGGCCTGTAGAGCAGTACGGGCACACGCTCGAAGGCGCCTGCCTGGAATTCCAGCCAGGCTGGTTCGGCATTGATCGGTGTGACGGCAAGCAGAAAATCGAATGTCGACGCGACGTTGTCGATCGCCCGATCAGCGCGCACCACTGCGTCGATATAGGCGCGCCGCCCCAGCGAACGATGGGTTGCCGGCTGTTCCAGCCTTGATGCCTTCAGGAAGGCGCTGACGGCCTGAAGCGCGGAATCGACCATGTTGGCGACGACAAGGTCGTGGAGTTCGGGGTAGACGCGCTTGGTGCCAGGCACCCGGTAAATCGGTGCGAAGCGTACCGTCAAGCACGCCGCATCACCGAGATCATCCAGAAGCCGTGCTTCGGCGCGTGTCGTGGGGTTGAGTTCGTCGACGCGGGGCGTGCGGTATTTTGCTTCGCGTGCGGACGCAGCGGTGGCGAAGCGCTTCAGTGCCGCCTTCTCCGCCGCCGTGTCGCCGCAGGCCAGCGCAATCTCGAAGGGCGGCAGGAACGGAACATCCTCGGTCAGGAACCGGTCTTCGGCCAACTCGCCGATGTCCAGCATGAGGAAGGCGCCGCAGTGATCGCGCAGCCTTCGCACCACCAGCCGCGCGGCCTCGCGGGCGAGGCCGATGTCGGCCGCGATCAGATAGGATGCGTTGGCGGAGACGGCATGGAATGCCGCATCCTGATGCGACCCAACATGGACACACAGAAAGGGCAGCGGCCGATCCATGTGCAAACGGTTGCCATTGCCGAAATCGCGGCGGATTGGCTTGCCGTCCCGCAAAAGCGCGTCCAGGTCCGATTCGATTTGCGCCAATGGAGGCGCGGGCTCAACGAGCTTGGGCTTCATCGCATGGCCCGCAGCGCCGATTCCAGGACGGGCACCGTAGACGCCAGCATGGCGCGCAGCCGCTCGATTGTTCCCCAGTCGGGTTCGCCACTCCATTCGTCCATGAAAATCTTCTTGAACTCGACGGCGATGGCACACCCGGTTTCCGGAAAATTGGCATGGACGAAACGGGTCTGTTCGCCCTTGCCCTGGAAGGACACATTCTCGCGCACATCGATCGGCTCGCCGTTGAGACGCTGGCCGCGAAGCGTCTCGATGAAAGCGTCGACGACCGGTGCCCAGCGCTCGCGGTCCATGGAAGACGTACCGATGTTGATGTCGGGCGCGACGTCACGGGACGTAGGCATAGCCTCCCGTCCGTCGCGCCGGTGATTATAACTATGGACGTCGATGAGAACGAACCTGCCATGGCGCTTCTCGATGCCGGCAAGGACACGGTTCAGCTCACTGTAGAAGGCGTCGTGAAAGGAGAGAGACTCCGTAACGGTGTCCTCGTCCGGCTGCTCTCGCCAGACTTTCAGGCCCCAGGACTGGTCCGGCGACCGGTAGACCGCAGCGTCTCGCGCACGGTTCAGATCCACTTGGAAGCGTGACCGATGAACGATGATCTGGGTAGGAAAATCGGCGATGAAACGCTCGGTGAACGGGTCCTCTTCTCTACGCCGGTCGGGATCGGAGAGACACATGAGCGATCGACAAGCCCTGCCAACGTCGGTGCCGCTGTGGATAGCTGTACCGACTATAGGCGACTCTCCGAGCTTGATCGTCCAGCCTGCCGGTGATCCACCCGGATCATTGCTGCCCGGATCATTGTTGGAAGTCATCGTGTTCACAGTCCATCGAATGCGTGGAGAGTGTGGACGGTTCCAATTCATCGAACAAGCGATCGTTGGCTCGCCCTGGATCAGCAGGCTGAACCGTCCAAAAACGTCAGCCGAACGACGGCTTCAGCCGAACGTCGCCAGAGGCTCAGTGCGGACCTCGACCCACTCGCAGCGCCGGCTGTCGTGATAGAACGACAGGAAGGGCGGCGGGAACGATGGGTCGGCGAAAGCCCCCACCGGAATGGCGATCAGACCGGGCTGGACATCGATCCGGTAATGGACAGTGGTGCCGCAATCCGGGCAGAAACTGTAGATGACACGGCCGCCTTCGTCGCCAACGCGCGTGAACTCCGCCGCTCGTCCCTGGATCGACACATCATTCTCCGCAAACCGCGCATTGAAGCTGAACGCGCTGCCGGTGCGCCGCTTGCAGGCCAGGCAATGGCAGACAGAGACGCGTACAGGCTCGCCCGAACAGGTGGCTGACAGCTGACCGCAGGAACATTGGGCGCGGCGCGTGACCATGGCTGGCCCCTTTCAGCGAACATCAATGGGTTTCGGCATGGGCCCTCAGCTCTGCCCTCTTCTGATCCGACACTACGGCAAGGTCGAGAACCTTCTGCAATTCGGCCGCGTGGCGGAACGACGGCTCGGCCTGGACGCAGTTGCGCACAGCATCGACGAAACGCTGGTAGTTGGTCGGCACCGTTCCGGCATCGAGAACCTGCCATTTTGCGTTCTCGATGTCCTCGCCCATGCACGCTTTCAGTTCCGAGTCGGTCAGATTGTGCACGACCTCGATACCACCCTTGTCGCCATAGATGCGCAGCCGCAATTCGTTAAGATGGCCGGTTGCCCAGCGGCTGGCATGGACGACGCCGAAGGCGCCGTTGCTGAAATCCAGCGCCATGGTGAAGCTGTCATTGGCGTCGAGCTCGTACTCGCCGATCCGGTTGCCGGGCGCCTTGTCGAAGGACCTGAGGCGGCAGAACACATGGTCGATGTCGAGCGCCGCGCCATAGCTGGCGAAATCGAGTATGTGGATGCCGACATCGCCCAGCACGCCATTGGAGCCGTGGCCGCGCGACAGCCGCCACAGCCATTTCGGATCCGTGCGCCAGTCGCCCCAGAACTTGGAGACCAGCCAGCTCTGCAGATAGGATGCTTCGACATGCCTGACCTGGCCGATCTCGCCGGCAAGCACCATCGCACGTGCCCGCTGCAGCGGGGCGACGTTGCGATAGGTCAGGTTGACCATGTTGATGATGCCGGCTTGCTCGGCGGCATCGGCCATTTCGCTGGCCCGCTGGTAATTTTCGGCCAGCGGTTTTTCGCACAGCACCGGCTTGCCCGCCGCGATCAGCATCATGGTGGTCGGATGGTGGATGCGGTCTGGCGTCACGTTCGCCACCGCGTCGAACTTGTCCCATGCGAGCGCGTCCTCCAGCGACGTGAACCGGTTGGGAATACCATAGCTGTCCGAAAACTTGTCGACACGCGCGCGGTCGAGATCGACGGCGCCGACCAGCTCGACGCCTTCGATCCTGCTGAACTGCCTGGCATGCTCTTCCGCCATCCAGCCGGTGCCGAGTATCAGGAGACGCATGATTCTTATCCTTAGGATGAGGCCTTATCTTCTTGTTCGAGCGTGGATTTTTCCGAACCGAAGTTTTGCGATAGCGGTCTAGCGAAAACCGGCTTCGCCCGCGGCATGGAGCTTTCCGCCGCGCTCGACGATCGGCTCGAGCGCCTTTTCCACCGGCACGTTCGGCGCATCGAGGATGGCTGGATGCGCGCCCTGCGGGTTGTGCGCCCATTTCACCGCATTGCGCAGCACCTTTTGGACATTCGCGTCGTGATAGGTCGGATAGGTCTCGTGGCCGGGCCTGAAATAGAAGATGTTGCCGACGCCGCGGCGCCAGGTCAGCCCCGACCGGAACACTTCGCCGCCCTGGAACCAGGAGATGAAAACCGTTTCCAGCGGTTCCGGCACGGCGAACTGCTCGCCATACATCTCCTCGTTCTCAAGCTCGAAATACTCGCCGATCCCGGCAGCGATCGGGTGGTTGGGGCTCGTCACCCAGAGCCGCTCGCGCTCGCCGGCCTCGCGCCATTTCAGCGTGCAGGGCGTGCCCATCAGCTGCTTGAAGATCTTCGAGAAATGGCCGGAATGGAGCACGATCAGCCCCATGCCTTGCCAGACGCGGCGCGCCA
This sequence comes from Mesorhizobium sp. WSM4847, assembly GCF_055811335.1. Classification (NCBI taxonomy): domain Bacteria; kingdom Pseudomonadati; phylum Pseudomonadota; class Alphaproteobacteria; order Hyphomicrobiales; family Phyllobacteriaceae; genus Mesorhizobium; species Mesorhizobium sp. WSM4847. Next base: position 94,908 of record NZ_JBVVPY010000023.1, read on the forward strand.
CGCGCTCGACGACTTCGTCGGCGACGGCGCCATGGTCCTTGTGTCCCCACCACACGAGGACATCGGTTTGCGCCAGACGGTCGGCCGGCAGGCCATGCTCCGGTTGCTCAAGCGTCGCCCACGATACGGAAATTTCGGGGTCGAGCTTCAGCGCGTCGGCGATCGTTGCGTGCATGCCCTCGGGGTAGATCCCCGCCACCACCTCATTGGTCCGCTCATGGATATTCTCGCCCCAAACGACAGCGCGTATCGTCATGACATTCCTCTTGATCGGTTGAAGCCGCCGCTCCGGTCAGGTCAGTCATAGTATCCTCGGCCGGGAATGAAAACGGTTTCGAGGCTGGCTACTGACAATTGGCTGGAAGTCGGCGGGACAGCGCCCCTCTCTGTCCGGCAGGACAGAGGGGGCGCGAAGGAGCGCCACATCAGCGGCTTGCTTAGCCGCGCACGACGAGGCGTTTGATCTTGCCCTTCTTGAACGCGGCGAGGAAGCTGGCGTAGTCCTTGAAGACGACGCAGCCGCTCGATTCCCCGCGGCGGCCGCGCAGCAGGTAGGTATGCGCAAGAAAGCCGTCGCGGCCATATTTGTTCTTGCCGTCGATAGGAGTGAGACGCAGCGCCTCCACCCCATGGAAGCGCGATTCACGCAGCCTCAGATCGTAGGTGTGGGGCGGCGTCGGGCCGGCATTCTTCCGGTTGGCGTAGCGCGCCTGGTCGGCCATCGAGCCCAGTCCCGAATGCGCCTCGAGCCGCGAGCCGTCCGGCATATAGACGGTTTTCGCCGAAATGTCGTAGACGGCGACGCCGCTGCCGGGCTTGGTGAACAGGTTGCCGAAGACCCCGCCGCCGCCCGCCGGGCTGTCGGGTTTGGCATAGGCCAGCATGTCTGCGGCCTTCGACCGCTTGGCCGGCTTGCCCTGGCTGCTTTGCATGCCCCGGCTGCCCTGCATGCCCGGGCTGCCCTGCATGTCCTCTTGCATGCTTGGTTTCGCCGCCGGTGACGAACTCCTCGGCGACAAGGCTGGCGCCCGGGGCATCTGCGGCGCGGCGGCGGTCTCCACCCTGTTGGCTTTGGATGGCTGAGACTGGGCTTTGGCGGCCTTCGATGCCTGGACCTTGGGCGCATTGGCCTTGGGTGCCCTAACCTCGGGTGCCTTGACCTCGGGCGCCTCGTCTGACTGATCGATTTCCGCCTGCGGACGCCAAGTCGGCAAGGGAACGCTGCCGGGCATTGCGTCCTGCGGCGGCAGCGACGCCATCTGCACCTCGCCCTCTTGCGTGGCAGCAGAATCGGCCGTCGTCGCCTGCGGCAGCACGTCGATCATCGCTTCCGGCAATGCATTCGCAAGCGCCAGCGCCAGCGCCAGCCGGGAGGATCGGTCGATTTCCGCAATCTCGGGCCCAAAGCGCACCGACGCGGGACCATGCTGATCGGCCAGGCGCACCGGCTCCGCAAAGCGCTGGCCCGTCGGCAGACTGACGACCGCAAACGGCGCGGCCCCGCCGGAGGCGCGGGCAAAGGCAGCAGCAATCTTTTGCGGCGATAGCGCCGCATTCGCCACCACCCTGTCGAAGCGCGATTGCGGTGAGATTTCGGCGACAAGCTGCACAGCATCCGGCCGCGCTAACGGCTTGAGACGCGCTACCTTGCCTTCATGCTCGAAGCTCGCGGCGGCCTGCGCGCAGCCGGCATTGCATCGGCCGAGCAGCGACGCCTGACGCTGCCGGCTTACCAGTGACGGCGCCCACGAACTGGCCCGTGGATTGACAAGTGTGTGTCGGGGATCGGCGAGCGCCATGGAGCGCGGCGCGAGCAGGTTTTGCGGAAGACTGTTGGAGGCGGCGGTGAGCGAAGTTCCCACCGAATGGAGGCCGGCCACGGTCGCAGCCGACCACAGCGCGATCGCAGCGCCAACAACGGGAATCGCGACCCAGCGCAGTCCGGGCCTCATCGAGGGCAATCCACTATCAGGATTGTCACCCCGGTTATTCAAACGCATCAACGCCATACAACCAAACCTCAATCGGCCTTGCGGCATGCGGGCTCGCAGCCGTCACAATCACAGTCGCCTGGTGCCCCCCGGCACGCTTCACGTCTGTTGCCGATTGAATCAAAAGATGGACAAACTTGGTTAACCAATCCCTCTACCGATCGCCGATTAGGCGAAGGTCTATGTCAAAAAAGGCTCCCTCCAAAACTATGAAAATAGCGGAAATGCCCTCCATGCCAGGCTTTGCTGCCCGTTTTTGCAGGCCGAGTCAACAAAGCGAAAGGATTAGACCTTGCCTGGGCGGCGTCAGCTAAAGGCTGACACCTGCCAGCGCATGATCCGAAACGAGGCCCGCGTCCTCCGTTGGAGGCGCGGGCCTTGTCATACCTGCGCAGACTATGCGGCACGCTGCGCTTCCATCGGCCGCAAATTCTGGTTCATGCGGAACAGGTTCAGCGGATCATATCGCTGCTTGATTTCCAGCAGCCGCCGATAGTTGCCGCCATAGGCTGCTTCGACCCTGTCGACCTCGTCCCCGGGCATGAAGTTCACATAGGCCGTGCCCGCGGCATAGGGCTTGGCTGCTTCATAGAGACCCCGCGCCCAGTCGATGCAGGCCTGGTCCATTTCCGGTTCGCGCCAGCGGGCGTGGACATTCATGACGTAGTGCGCGCTGCGTTGCGGAAACGCCGTTGCATCCGCTGTCACCCGGCCCGCGGCACCGCCGACATGGCCAATGAATATCTCGCATTCGGGGCCGGGGAGCCTGGGTATCGCCGCCGTGACGACCTCCACCGCGCTGTCGGAAAGCTCGGTGAAGTCATGGCTCTTCCAATAGTTGCGGGCGCCAGGCGTCAGCAACGGATCGAATGCCTGCTGCCAGCCGGTGAACGGGTTGGGACCGACCACGTCTGCAATCGGTGTGCCGATGGCGCGAAGCCTCTGTGTCGCCTTCTCACCCTCCTGAAGGTCGCCGCAATAGCACATGGCCAGGACCAGCACCTCCTTGCCATGCCATTCGGCCGGCAGGAACGGCAGCGGCGGCGCCTGCCGCATGACCGCCCAGCAGGTCAGCTCATTGGGCGCTGCTTCGAGCGCCGCTCGGTATTCCCGCAACACGTTTTCGGCATCGGCGAAGGGATAAACGACAAGCCCCGACAGCACCTGCGGACCGACTTGGTGGAGCTTGAACTCGAAAGCCGTGACGATGCCGAAATTGCCGCCGCCACCGCGCAGCGCCCAGAACAGATCCGGATTCTCGGTTTGGCTGGCGCGCAGCAGTTTGCCCTCGGCGGTAACCACGTCAGCGCAGAGAAGATTGTCGATAGTCAGGCCGAACTTCCGCGTGATCCAGCCGAAGCCGCCGCCCAGCGTCAGGCCCGAAATGCCGGTGGTCGAGTTGATGCCGGTCGGCACCGCCAGTCTGAAGGCCTGTGTCTCCGCGTCGACATCGGCGAGCGTCGCGCCAGGTTCCACCCATGCCCGCCGCGTCGCCGGATCGACCCGCACCGACTTCATCTGCGACAGATCGATCATCAGCCCGCCGTCGCAGACGGCGCTGCCGGCGATGTTGTGGCCGCCGCCGCGAACCGCGACGAGCAGCCTGTTTTCCCTGGCAAAATTGACGGCGGCGATAACGTCGGCGGCACCGGCGCAGCGCACGATCAGCCCGGGCCGCCGGTCGATCATGGCGTTCCAGATGCTGCGTGCCTCGTCATAGGCGGCGTCGCCTTCCCTCAGCACGGTGCCGCGCAATTGTGCCGAAAGCGCCTCCAGGGCCGCGGCATCGACCGTCGTCTTGCCGCGATCAAGCGTGGTGAGGCTCATGCTATCCATGGCTTTCCTCCCGATTGTTTTTGAGCCGTTTTCCCTCCACCCGTTTCCAAGTCTGCCTTTATATTAGAAGTCGCGCAAGTTCATGATCGCTCTGGCCGGCATTTCGCAACCCGCATAACGGTCAGCTCTCATTGAGCTAAAAGCCGCCGGCAGGCTAAGCCGAAATGAGTGCTGGATCGCTCTAGACGATCTCGTCGGTTCGATCGGAGGAACTACGCAGCGGTCCGCGGAGTTAGGCGTACAGCAACCAGTGCAGAGGAGAACTCTGATGGCACCGCGCAGAAAACCCGACGATCCATCCGAAGGCCCGACCATCGAACAGCAGGATTGGGACGCGATCAAAGGCAGTAAAATTCTACCAGACACCGTGCCGGGAAACGGCGACATCCGTTACGATCTCGACAAAGAGGCTGAACTGCCCGAGGAAGACGACGACAATCCGTACCAGGAGAGCGACGAGGCGCTGCCGGACGACGAAGAGGAACGCGCCCTCTCGCGCAACCCCTCGAGGCAGGATATCGACGAGCCGTGAACGGCAGCAGTTCAATACCGTGGCAGCCGCACGGTTTCGGCCAAATTCCGTGAAAGTTCCTCCAGCGACAGAAAGGCCCGGCGGGGAGGAAGCGCCGGGCCTTTGTCCGAATGCCGTGCGATCGGCTGTCACAGTCGCTAGAGTAGAACGACTGCGCTTCCAACCGTTGCCGGTGGTTGCTGTTCCATCGAAACCGAAAAACATGGCGCGGTTCGCCAGCATTGCTGCTTGGATCGCCTTCGGCCCGACCTTCGATCACGATTTCTGTCTGACGGAACAACTCCAAAAAACGCTCGTTGGATACTCATCGCAACCAGCGATGCAGCTCTAATGGAGACCGACCATGATGAAAAAAATTGTTTCCGCAACCGCACTCAGCATTGCCCTTGCCACTTCGGCGATGGCGCAATCAAACGGCACTGGATCCGGCACCAACGATCCGGGAGCGGCCACCGGGACAGGCACTGGCACGATGGCTCCCGGCACCGATAATGCAACTCCTGCCGATCCAAACGTAACCGGTTCAACCACCGACGGCGCCGACGGCATGAGTGATCGGTGCAAGGACGTAGTGGAGGCCGATAAGAACACTGCCAGTGGCACTGCAACTTCGGATAGAGAGGATTGCCCCGAGTAACGGAGCCAAGGCCCGCTGAGGCCGCGGTGGCGCGCCGCGCCACCAGTCAGACAAAGCCGGGAACCGGCTTTGTCTTCCCGCTCAGTTGCGCGCCTAAGGTTAGCGCCTGCGGGAAATTCCGGACAATCGCCGCCATCCAGGTTGCGCTGCCTGGACTAACGGCAATCGCGGCAACTGCGGCGGCGGCGTAGAGCCGTGTTGAAAACAGACTTTTCCAGGCCGCCTCGTAGCGTCTGCCGGCCGTCTCGCGCCCTGCACTGCCGCTTGGCGCGCATGAGAGTTCGCAGGCTAGCAGCCAGCCGGACTGAAGCGCCATCGAGATGCCCTCGGCGATGACAGGGTGAGACTCTCCGGCCGCATTGCCGACGCGAAAGATGTCGCGTTCGTAGCAGGAGCGAATTCCCGGCCGGATCGGACCTGCGGCAAGCCAAGGCCCGTCGGCGTCAGCAGACTCTAGCGCATCCCTTACTCCCCGGCATGATTCCATCAGATGACGGGAGACCGCCTCGGCGGCCGACAAATGGCTCTGGTGTCTGGGGTGTTTGCGCAACCGTGCGAGCATATCGCGCCGAATGCAGCACGAGATCGACAGCCGGCCATGATCCGCCGAAACCATGCCGCCATAACCGCCAGGAAACACCAGCAACGGCATCAAATCAGGCGCCAGGGACGACCCGGTGAAATGCGCCTTGAAGCCGAACAGGTCCGAAGGGCGGTTGGTCTTTCCGAGCTGGCTGGGCAGCGGTCCTGGCTCCCAGGAGCCGTGTGCGGCGACAATCACCGGCGCGCGCAACATCGTCGTTTCGCTTCCGGCTTGAATTCCCACCAATTGCGCCTCGCCATCTGGGTCGATGGCGACGGCGCGGCAAGGCTGAAAGATTTCGACGCCCGCCGCTCGCGCCGCCTGCAAAAGCAGACAGTCGAAAATATCCCGGCCAAGCGCCCGGCCGAAACCATCTTTTTTCTCGCGGGGCCTATCTTTTGCAGGAGGCCCATCTTTTGCGGGAGCCCCATCTTTTGCAGGAGGCCAGTCTTTTGCAGGAGCCCCGTCTTTTGCGGGAGGCATTGCCGCCTCGGCGCAGGTCTCGCCGGAAAACAAGCCGACGCGGCGGATTTCGGGGCCGGCATTGGCACGCCACGCTTCGCCGATCTCCAGCTGGTCCAGAAGCGCAAGATTGCTTGCCGATATATATTCGCCGCAGACCTTGCGGCGCGGGAACACGCTCTTTTCCACAATAGCCACGGCCCATCCGCGCCGGGCCAGCGTCAGCGCGACGGACGTGCCCGCCGGGCCGGCGCCTATGACGATCGCGTCATGGGTCGACAATCGAGTCATAGGTCATGACCGGCGCTGGTGCCGACGAAAATGTGGGAAAAAAGGCCGGCGCGCCGTTCCTCGACCGGTTTGCCGTTTGCCGCGAGCCAGAGACCGGAAAGCTCGTTGCCGCGAAAGCCGGCACGCACACTTTGAGCCGCGTCTTTTCGTGTGACGTCATTGGCGCCGATTGCCGGGAGAAGGCGGGTCGCGGCCAATGCCAGTTTGGTCCGCAACGGCTCTGTCGCCAACAGCAGCGGGGCCTTCGGCGCCATCAGCGAAAACAGACGCACGAGCTCGCCATCGTCGAAGTGATGCAGAAAGAGATTGACGGTGATCGCGTCGAACCGCGTGCCCGCATTCTTTCTCGCCCAGTCGAAGACATCGGCGGTGACGCCTTCGACCATCCATCCCAGCCTGTCGAAATCGGCACGCAATTGCGCGGTGATGAGGTCGACGCGGTCGAGCATTACCAGTTCGACCCCAGGCCAATGCCCGGCCATGCGATGCGCCAACGCCAGCATGAAGGAGCCATCGCCGGCGCCGATCTCCAGAATCCGGCGCGGTGGCCCCGGCACGAATTTCTGCAGCAGCGATGCCATGATCCTGGCCTGAAACATCAGCGCGTTGATGCGACGGAGGTCACGACGCGCGGCAAGCGCTCGCGGATCGTCGGCCGCAAGTCCGTCGAGGATTTCCGGCGCAAGCTGGCGGTGCTCCAGGCTGCTCATGACGCCGTTCGGAAAAGCATGGTTTCGGCCGCCAGCCCGGGTCCGAACGACATGCCGCAGCCGAGCATGCCTGATGGCGCCTTCAACATCTCTTTCATCACGAACATGACGGTCGCCGACGACATGTTTCCATATCGGCGCAACACCTCGCGCGAAGGCTCCAGCGCGGTGGGCGCGAGTTCCAGGGCCCGTTCGACGGCGTCGAGCACCGAACGCCCCCCCGGGTGCACGGCCCAGAGATCGATCGCCTCGGTCGGCCGACCGCCGAGGATGGCGTCGTGATTGCTCCGCAACGCTTCGTGGATTGCTGCCGGGACCTGGCCGGAAAGAACCATTTCGAAGCCGTGGTCACTAATGCTCCAGCTCATCAGATCCCGCCGCTCGTCCGCCACGATGCCGTAGAAGCTTTCGAGCTCGATGCCGTGCGGCTCGGCAGTGACGAGCGCAGCCGCACAGCCATCGCCCCAGAGGCAGAACGACAGCAGCTTTTCCAGTTCGCTGGTTTCCCGCAGATGCATCGTGCAGAGTTCGATATTGACCAGCAGGACCCTGGCCTGCGGATCGGAGCGGACGATGTGGCGGGCAAGCTTGAGGCCGTTGATCGCCGCGTAGCAGCCCATGAAACCGATCATCGTGCGTTCGACCGTGTCCGGCAGTCCGCATCGCGCAACCAGCTCCAGGTCGATGCCCGGCGCTGAAAAACCGGTGCAGGTGGTGACGATGAGATGGGTGATGCGGGAAGCGCCGCCACCAAGCTCCAATCCGTCGACGGCTTTTTGCGCCAGAACAGGTGCGGCATGACAGAACATCGCCATTCTCTCGGCCGTTCCAGGAAAGGCACCCCGGATGAACCTCCCGGCCAGATCTGCTGATGGTCCTTCGGGGTCGCCGGCAGGTGCAAAGCATGAATAGCGGTGCTCGATACCGGCAACGTCAACCATGCGTTCGAAAATTCTTCGGCGATCGGCCGCAAGCATGGAGGCGGCGAAACGCAGATAGAATTGATGAACCTCGTGCTCCGGCACTGCTGTCGCGATCCGGTTGATATACGCTTTGGCCGGCATCTTCGGTCTCCACGGCGTCGCGCACGGTATTTTCTAAAACCACCGCCGGAGGTTGTTTGGTCATCGGCACCAGATGTCGGGCAGCAGGCATTGAGTTGTTGTTGATGAACGTTTCTGAGAACTGATTTCATCCCACCTGTGCTGTTGCCAGGCGATGCTGCGGTTCGCCGGCAATAGGAACATAGGCTCCATTACCGAGGCGTCCACCGAAGTGCCCGCGCTTCGGGCCGAGGCGCCATTGCTTCCGGCCCTCGGTGGGCGCGGTATTTTTCTGAGCGATGGAACATTAGCGCATACTAACGATTGTAGGGTGACAGCGAACATCTCCCGGATGTTGGCTGCTGGACCGGGATCCCGGTCGGCCCGCGCTCCTCCAGAGGCGCGAGCCTCCGGTCCAAAGAGTAATTGGCGGCTTAGGCTCAGTTTGGAACGAGAACGCCGTGAGGGCGTTCGCCATAATTATCGCGAGCCGCCACAGGCTCGCGGCAAAGATAAAGGAGAGCTGTCATGAACAATATCATCTGGCTGGTCGGGGCCGTCGTTATCGTAATTGCGATACTCAGCTTCCTTGGCCTTCGTTAGGTTCGCCTTTAGCGACGCCTACGCCGAGCAAGTCGTAATTTGGGTCGTCTCTGGAAGCCTGAGGTTTGCAGGCGCAGCAGCTATTGGCGCTAGCGAAACGACCCCGCTCTTTCACCGGCGAAGTTCCTTGCCTGATCCATACTCTCCCAGACGCAGCGCTCACGGCGATGAGCGGTGGCAGCCCGCTTGGCAAGCGGCCGGCTTAAGTTGCTGCCGGACCAGATCGCGACTGGCCGGGTGCGGGCGCCGATTGACGTTGCTGTGCCTTTTCTTCATTCTCCTGTTGCTGCCTGATACGAGATTCAGCAATGAAGCGCAGTCTCGCTTTCGGTGTGATTGTGATCGCCGTCCTCGGCCTGCTGGGCGGCGCCGCACTTTTGATTGCCGGCCAGTCCAGAGTTTCGCAAGATGCGATCCAGTCGTCGGTTACCCGCACCGCTGAATTGATCGACAGCGCCTGGAAGCTGCCCGTGGCTGCCACGTTCGATGCCGACGTCACATGGCAATCAAACGGATCAAGGTGCGGCCCGGCAAGTGTCGCAAACACATTCCGCTCCATCGGCGAGGAGGAGACAACCGAAGCCGAAGTCCTCGCTGGAACCGGAAAGTGCTGGACGGGCTTCTGCATCATCGGGCTCACGCTGGACGAGCTTGCCGAGGTCGCTCGAACGAACACCAAGCGGAAGGTCTCCGTGCTTCGGGATCTGAGCGCCGATGCATTTCGCGAGCACATGAAGCGCGCCAACGATCCCGGCCGCCGTTACATCGTCAACTTTACCCGTGAGAAGATTTTCGGCGCCGGCGTTGGCCATTTCTCCCCGGTCGGAGGATATCTGGAGGCCGAGGACATGGTCTTCGTCCTCGATGTAAACGAGGATTATAAGCCTTGGCTGGTCGAGCGTGAGCGCCTGTTCTCAGCCATGGACACAATCGATAGCGATGGCGACAAAAAGCGCGGCTTGCTGCTGATCGAGTAGCGAAGTCGCAAGCTTTTCGATTGCCTTGCCTTCAATCGACCAGCACAGCGACCACTGCGGTGCAGTCGCCCGCCTTGACCAATCCAGGGAAATGGCGGGCAGCCAAAAGACCCGACATCCTTGCCCTGATCTCCTGAGGTGCGGCACCGGTGCGGCCGATGGAGTGGATGCGCGCCAGGACCTGGCCCTTCTCGACAGGCTCGCCGAGATCGATCATCGTTTCGATCATCCCGTCGTCCTCGGCGAACGAGAAACAATCGCCCGACGGCATGTCGAGCCAGCGGGTCGGCTGCGTCTCGACCGCACCGGCGACAATGCCGGCATGGCGCAGCACATTGAGCACGCCGCGACGGGCGATCCGCACCGTTTCCGCGCGGGAGGTGCCACCGCCGCCAAGCTCCGTGGTGATGAACAGCTTCCCCATCTCCTCGGCGGCAGTGTCGAACATGCCGACCGCGTCGATTTCCAGCATCTTCATCGACCAGGGTGCCGAGAACGCCTCGACCACGGCGAAGCCCTTCGCCTCCAGCACTTTGTCGGGCCGGATATGGGCGGCGCAGAACGGCACGAAGTCGAGCGTCTTGCCGCCGGAGTGGAAGTCGAGCGCGATGTCTGCGCGGGGAAGCAACTCACGTTGAAAATAGTCCGCGATCTTCTCGGTCACCGTCCCGTCAGGCCGGCCGGGAAAGCTGCGGTTCAAATTGCCCTTGTCGATCGGCGAGGTGCGGGTGCCGGCGCGGAACGCCGGATAGTTCATTGCCGGCACGATGATGACCGTGCCGCTGACTTGCTTGGGATCGAGCGTGCGGGCGAGATCGTAGAGCGCCAGCGGCCCCTCATACTCGTCGCCATGGTTGCCGCCGGTGAGCAATGCGCTTGGCCCGCTGCCGTTGCGGATCACGCAGATCGGGATCATCACCGATCCCCAGGCTGAGTCGTCGCGGCTGTAGGGCAGGCGCAAGAAGCCGTGCTGCACGCCGTCGCGGTCGAAGTCTACGCTCGGCGTGATTGGCGATGGGCGAAGGCTGGACATCGGGCTCAATTCTTGACCACCAGTTTGCGCGGCACATTGGCCAGGCACTCGACGCCGGTCTCGGTGATCAGGATGGATTCGGTGATCTCCAACCCCATCGTCTCCAGCCACAGGCCGGTCATGAAATGGAAGGTCATGCCGGGCTTCAGGTCAGTGCGGTCGCCGGGGCGCAGGCTCATAGTGCGCTCGCCCCAATCCGGCGGATAGGAAAGCCCGATCGGATAACCGCTGCGGTTGTCCTTGACGATGCCGTATCTCTTCAGCACCGCGAAGAAGGCGTTGGCGATGTCCTCGCATGTATTGCCGGGCTTTGCCGCGGCCAACCCCGCTTCCATTCCTTCCAGCGTCGCCTTCTCGGCATCGAGGAATTCCTGCGTCGGTCTACCGAGGAACACAGTCCGCGAAAGCGGACAATGGTAGCGGTTGTAGCAGCCGGCGATCTCGAAGAAGGTGCCCTCGCCCGACTTCATCGGCCGGTCGTCCCAGGTCAGATGCGGCGCCGACGCATCGGCGCCCGACGGCAGCAGTGGCACAATCGCCGGATAGTCGCCGCCAATTCTTCCCTCTGGCCCGTCGACGCCGCGCGTGCCGGCATCATAGATCTCGGCGACCAGGTCGCATTTGCGCATGCCGACTTCGATCTTGTCGACAATGCGCTGGTGCATCGCTTCGACGATGCGGGCGGCCTTGCGCATATAGTCGATTTCGGTCGGGCTCTTCACCGCTCGCTGCCAGTTGACGAGTGCCGTGGCGTCGACGAAGCGGGCATTGGGCAGATGTTTCTGCAGCGAAGCGAAGGCAGCGGCCGAGAACCAGTAATTGTCCATCTCGACACCGATGCTGAGCTTGCCCCAGCCACGATCGGCCAGCACCTGCGAGAGAAAATCCATCGGGTGGCGTTCGGTCGACTGCACATAATGGTCGGCATAGCCGACGATGTTGTCGTGCGCGAGATAGGCGGTGCGCTTGGCGCCGTTGGCGTCCTGGCCGCGCCCGTACCACACCGGTTCGCCCGACGGCGGCACGATGACGGCCTGGTGCACGTAGAACGACCAGCCGTCATAGCCGGTCAGCCAGGCCATGTTGGACGGATCGCTGACAACAAGCAGATCGACGCCCTCGGCTTCCATGGCCTTCCGGGTCTTGGCGAGGCGATCCGCATATTCGCCGCGCGAGAATTTTAGATTGGGCTGCATTGTTCTTGGTCCTCGTTTGTTGGGCCTTGCGGCCGGCATCAGCTTTCGAAAATCGTACCCGTCTTGGCCGCCCGGGCACGGTCGCGGGCGAGCGTGGCGATCGCCGTGTCCTGCACGCCGGTGCCGGTGAGGTCGGCGATGGTGATGTCGCTGGCCGAACGGCGGCCATGTCTATCGCCGGCGATGATCTGGCCGAGCTCTGTGATCTCGGCATCGGCTGCCATCACCCCCGTCGCGATGGCATGATGCAATTCGCCCAGCAGCCGCGTCTGCTTCGCGCTGTCGGCGACGTAGAGATCGGCCATGCGCAGGATCGCCGGCGCGATCTCGTTCTTGTGCTCGGCGTCCGAGCCCATCGCGGTGATGTGCTGGCCGGCCGAGACGAAGCCGGCCTTGATCAGCGGTTCAGTCGACGGCGTCGTGGTGACGATGATGTCGGCGCCGACCGCCGCCTCTGCCGCGTCGGGCTCGGCGAGCACGACGATGCCCAGCTTTTCGCGCAATGCATCCGCCGCGGCTTCGGCCTTGGCGGCATCCCTCGCCCAGATCCGCGCCTCGGCGATCGGCCGCACCAGCATAAGCGCCTCGAGCTGCAGTCCCGCCTGAACGCCGGCGCCGAAGATCGCGGCGATCGAAGAATCGGCTCGCGAAAGATGTTTCGCCGCGACCGCTCCGGCCGCCGCCGTGCGGATGTCAGTCAGATAGCCATTGTCGAGGAGCAGCGCCTCGACTAGTCCGGTTTTTGAAGACAGCAGCACCATCATGCCATTGACGCTGGGCAGGCCGAGCTTCGGATTGTCGAAGAAGCCGGGACTGATCTTGACGGCAAAACCGTCGATGCCAGGCACATAGGCGGTTTTGACGTCGACCTCGCCGCGATGCTCGGGAATGTCGAGCCGCAGGATCGGCGGCATCGCCACCGGCAAGGTGGCAAGCGCGCGGAACGCATTTTCGACGCAGGCGACGGCATCGAGATCGAGCTTCACGATCGCGCGCAATTCGGCTTCGGTCAGTATCGTCATCCGGCTCATGCGGCGCTCTCCTCAAATGCTTCGCCACAAACGACTTTCCTGTGCAGCGTCATGTCGATATTGCGGCCCGACAGAATGAGCACAGTGGGGCCGCTCGCCCTGACCTTGCCGGCAAGCACGGCGGCGATGCAAACCGCGCCGGCGCCTTCGACGATCTCGCGCTCCTGTTCATAGGCGTGGCGGATGCCGGCGGCGATCTCGTCCTCATTGAGCAGGATAACATCGTCGAGCAGGTCGCGGCACATCGAGAAGGTCAGCCGATTGTCGAGGCCGATACCGCCTCCGAGCGAATCCGCCAGCGTCGGCAGTTCCTCGACCAAGACCGGATGTCCGGCATCGAGGCTTGCCTTCATCGCCGCACCCCGCGCCATCGAAACGCCGATGACCTTCGTGCCGGGGCTGACGCCCTTCACGGCAGCGGCGACACCCGCCGCCAGCCCGCCGCCGGACAGCGGCACCAGCACCAGGGCAGCGTCAGCAACCTGCTCGATGATTTCCAGCCCAAGCGTGCCTTGCCCGGCGATGATATCGGGATGGTCGAAGGGCGGCAGCATGATCAGACCGTCTTCCGCGACCAGCCGGTCGACCTCCTGCTGCGCATCGTCCTGGCTGTTGCCGACGATGCGTATCTCGGCGCCGAGCCGGCGGATTTCGTCGAGCTTGTTCTGCGGCACCAGTCGCGACATGCAGATCGTCGCACGCATGCCTTCGAGCTTCGCCGCGTGGGCCAGCGCCCGGCCGTGATTGCCGGTCGAAGCGGCGACCGCGCCGCGCGCCTTCTCCTCGGCGTTCAGCGAAGCGATGGCGTTCGAGGCGCCACGCAGCTTGAAGCTGCCGGTGGTCTGCCGATGTTCGAGCTTGAGATAAACGGGCGCGCCCAAGTGCCCGGAAAGACTCGGGGAAAGCACGGTCGGCGTGCGCTCGACCTTGCCTGCGACGCGCTCGCGGGCGGCGCGGATATCCTGAAGGGTTACAGACATGCCTGTTGCCAGAGGGGGGTGCTCGCTCATGCCGGACATCGCCTCATTGTCTCAACAGGGTCATCAGACGGCCGAATTCGGCGCGCGGCTCGTCGTCGCCGCAAAGCCGCAGGCAGTTCCAGGCGGTCGCCTGGTTGCTGGTCACCACCGGACGGCCGATCGCCTCTTCCATGCCGACGACGGCAAGTGCGGCCCGCAGCGCCGTGCAGGAGACGAACAGCGCGTCCGCTTGCGCATCAGTCGCCTCGCGCGCCAGATCGACCAGCGTGGCCGGTGCAATCCGCGCCATCTCGCGGTCGTCGTCGAAGCCGAGACAGGTGAAGCTGGCGATCTCGAAACCGTGCGCCGCGAAATAGGCGGCCATCGGCCGGCTGGTCTCGACGGTATAAGGAGTGAGAATACTGATCGTCCTGGCGCCCAGCGCTTTCAAGCCGCGCACCCCTGCCATCGGCGGCGTAACCACGGGTACGCCCGGCTTGGCCGCCTGCACCGCTGCCTCGATCTCGGCATCGCCGATGACGACTGAGGCCGAGGTGCAGGAATAGCAGACCGCGTCGAGCGGCTCATCAGGCAGGATGAGCGCGGCGCCCGCCGTCAGCGACGGCTGCATCTTGCGCAAATTGTCCGGCGTCGTCGGATTGGCATAGGGGATGCGCGCGACATAGACGCCGATCCGGTCGCCTGCCACCATGCGGCGAAAATCCGGTTCGGTCGTATGGTCGGTGGCAAGGATGATCAGGCCGACGCGCTTTTCCAGCGGACGCGCGTCGAGCGCCGGCCGTGTCGAGTGCAAGCGGATGTCGACTGGAGCGGTCACCACGCGCTCCTTGCCAATGGTTTGGTCGAAGGAACTGTCATTTTTCAATGCGCCCGTAGCGGCGTTCCAGCCAGCGCAGCAGCACGACCGAGAACAGGCTGATGACGAGGAAGAAGGCGCCGACCAAGGTCATCGGCTCGACATAGCGGTAATAGGTGTTGGCGACGCTCTTGGCCTGGTTCATCAGTTCCAGCACGGTGATCGCCGAAAGCAGCGGCGTCTCCTTGAACATGGCGATAAAATAGTTGGCAAGCGCCGGGATCATCGGCGGGATAGCCTGCGGCATGATGATGTGGGTCCAGGTCTGCCTGGCGTTGAGATTGCAGGCCTTGGCGGCTTCCCACTGGCCGCGCGGCACATTGTCGATGCCGGCGCGATAGACCTCGGCCGTGTAGGTGCCGTAATGCAGCCCGAGGCCGATGACGCCCGCCACCAGCGGCGGCAGCAGGATACCGATGTCCGGCAGCACGTAGAAGATGAAATAGAGCTGCACCAAGAGCGGCGTGCCGCGGATGAACTCGGCAAGGAAGCCGACGCTGCGCGACAAGCCCTTGTTCGGCGAGCGCCGCGCCAGCGCGATAGCCAAGCCGACCATCGCTGCCAGAACCGAGCCGAGCAGCGTCGCCAGGATGGTGATCTTCACGCCCTCGATCAGGGTCGGCATGATCTCCCAGACGAAATTCCAATCCCATTCCATTACGAGGCCCGATCCATCAGACGCGCACCCCGTCGAGGCCGCGCGCCATGCGGCGTTCCAGCGAACGCACCCCCCACGAAATGATCAGCGCAAGGCCGAAATAGATGACGAGAATGGTGGTGAACGGCACCAGCGTGTTGCCGGTCTGCGAGCGCACGACCTGGGCCTGGAAGGTCAGGTCGGTGAGCGAGATCAGCGAAACCACGGCGGTGGCCTTGAGCAATTCGATGGCGTTATTGCCGAAGGTCGGCAGCATCATCAGCAGCGCCTGCGGCAGGATGACATGGCGCATGGCTTGCCAGCGGCCGAGATTGACCGCGGTGCAGGCCTCGTACTGTTCGCGGCCGATCGACTGGATGGCGCCGCGCACCACCTCCGCGCCATAGGCGCCGACATTGAGGCCAAGCGCCAGCACGCCGGCCTGCAGCGGCGTCAGCGAAATGCCGATGAAGGGCAGCACGAAATAGGCCCAGAACAGCTGCACGAAGATCGAGGTGCCGCGGAAGAATTCGATATAGGCGGTGGCCAGCGCCCGAATGGCGAAAAAACGCGACAGCCGCCCCAGCCCGGCGAGAAAGGCCATGATCAAGGCAAGCACCGACCCCATCAGCGTCAGCTCGATGGTAACAAGCGCTCCCTGCAATATCAGGCCGAAATAGCCGGACCATTGGGTCATGAAGTTCGAATTTCCAGCGTTTTACGGTTACAGTCTTGGCATCTTCTCCCCGTTCACGGGGAGAAGATGCCGGCAGGCAGATGAGGGGCAGAGCCAATTTGGCAGAACTGGCGCTGCCCCTCATCCGTCACTTCGTGACACCTTCTCCCCGTGAACGGGGAGAAGGAAAAAGGCGCCTATTTTGCCGAGCAGAGCTTGTCGCGGCTCGTCGACATCGCCGCCGCGGCCGAAAAACCGTAGGGCTCGATGATCTTGGCGAATTCGCCGGACTCCTTCAGCTTGGCCAATTCCACGTCATAGGCGTCGCGCAGCGCCTCATCGCCCTTCTTGAACGCCGCGCCGTCGCAATAGACCGGCGCGCCGACCACCGGGGCGACGACTTCGAGGTTCGGATCGTTGGCCTTCTTGACCAGATCGTTGATCGACAGCACCGGCAGGGAATAGGCGTCGATGCGGCCGTCCTGCAGCATCTTCAGGCCGCTCTGGCCGTCCGGCACGACGATGACGCGGTCACGCGGCACGCCGGCAGTGAGCGCCAGCTTCTCCTCGGTGCCGCCGCCCGGCGCCCCGATCGTTGCGGTGGCATCCTTGGCGACATCCTCATAGCTCTTGAAGCCCTTCGGGTTGCCCTTCTTGACCAGCATCGCCTCGGCGTCGCACAGCACCGGCTCCGAATAAGCGACCGCCGCGCAGCGCTCCGGTTTCATGAACAGGCCGGCGGTGACGACGTCGAAACGGCCGGCCTGCAGGCCAGGGATCATCGCGCCATATTCCGAAATCGAGGCGACGATGTCGTTGACACCAAGATGCTTGAAGATTTCACGGGCCACATCGGGTGCCGCACCCGAAACCTTGCCGTCGGCCGCAACCGCCGTATAGGGCGGCTCGTTGGCGATGGCGACACGGGCGAAGCCCTGTGCCTTGAGTTCTTCGAGCTTGCTGTCGTCGGCCGATCCCGCGGTCGAAGCGGCCAGAATTGCGGTCAGCGCAACACCGGCGACGCCGGCCAGAATGCCAAGTTTCTTCATTGTTCCCAACTCCTTGTTTCTCTTTTGGTTTGGTCGTTCCACGGGACGGCTTCGCCGCCCTGGGAGGACGGCGCTGCCGCCCGGGGCATGGCAGTCAGACGCGATGTCCGGCCGCGATGATCTTCTTCAGGAAAGCTTGCGTACGCTCCTGCTTGGGGTTGCGGAAAATCTCGTCCGGCTTGCCTTCCTCGACGATCTTGCCGCGGTCGAAGAACAGAACCCGGTCGGCGAAATCATGGGCAAAACCCATTTCGTGGGTGACCAGCAGCATGGTCATGTCGGTCTCGGAGCAGAGCCGCCACAACACGTTCAGCACCTCCTCGACCAGTTCCGGATCGAGCGCCGATGTCACCTCGTCGAACAGCATGATCCTGGGCTGCAGCGCCAAGGCGCGAGCGATGGCAACGCGCTGCTTCTGGCCGCCGGAAAGCTGCGCCGGCATCGCTTTCGCCTTGTCGGCCATGCCGACCATATCGAGCAGTTCCATCGCCCGTTTTTCGGCGGCGGCGCGCGCCATGCCCTTGGTCAGGATCGGCGCCAGCGTGACGTTGTCGATGACGCTCTTGTGCGGAAACAGGTTGAACAGCTGGAAGACCATGCCGATCTTCTGGCGCATTCTTGCCAGATGCCGTTCGTCGGCGGGCAGCAACTGGCCGTTGCGCTCCATGTGGTAAAGCTGCTCGCCGTCGATCTGGATGTGGCCGCTGTCGATCCTCTCCAGCGTCATCAGGATGCGCAGGATCGTCGTCTTGCCGGAGCCGGATGGGCCGATCAGCGCCAGCTTCTCGCGCGGCATGACCTGCATCGACAGTCCGTCCAGCACCTTGAAGGTGCCGAAGCTTTTCGAAATGGCATCGATCTTGATGATGGGCGCGGACAAAGAATTTCCCCGTGCTGGAGAAGCTGTGCCTTAACGATGCGGAACGCGCCAAATCATGTCAATCAGGAAAATAAACTCATGACAATGTTTCTGACTCCGCAGAATTTCGCGGCAATGCTTGCCTAGATCGCCAGCAGCAGATGCTCCGGGTCGCCGAGCAGAAGCTTGGTGACAACACTGAGGCCGGCGCGCAGTTCCCCCTCGGTGGTCGAGCCCAGCGAGATGCGCACTGCCGGCTGCCAGGGCGCCGCCGAAATGCGAAACGATGTGCCTGGTGCGATCGCCACGCCCTGCAGGCGGGCCTGTGAGACGAAGCCCTCCTCGGCGCGGTCGCCGGGCAGTTCCAGCCACAGATGCAGCCCGTCACGATGGACGCGGTAGTCGACCCCGGCAAGCACCTGAGCGGCAATCTCCTGCCGCCGCCGCAGCGCCGACCGTTGCCAGCGGACGAGTTCCATCGCCGTGCCGTCGGTCACCCATTTTGTCGCGATCTCCGCCACCATCGGCGTCGCCATCCAGTTGGAGACGAGATGCCGGTTGGCGACGGCAGCGACATAGCGGTCGGGCGCCGCGAGATAACCGATGCGCAGGCCCGGCAGCACGATCTTGGTGAAGGAGGTGACGTAGAGCGTGCGCTCGGGCGCGAAGGCGGCGACCGGCGGCGGACGCCCCTCGACCAGCGGCCCGAGCACGTCGTTCTCGATGATGGCGATGTCGTGCCGGCGCGCCACCGCAGCGATCTGCTCGCGCCGCGCGGCATTCATCAATGTTGCAGTCGGATTGATCACCGAGGGCTGCACGAACACGGCGCGGATGTCGGAAAGCCGGCACGCCTCGTCGAGCGCCTCCGGGATCAGGCCGTTGTCGTCGATCGGCAGGCCCTCGAGGTTGAAGCCGAGATAGCGCGCCAGCGGGATCAGCGTGTGATGGCCGATCGCCTCGGTGGCGACGGTCGAACCCGGCGGCGCCACGCTCATCAGCGCCACCGTCATGCCGGCCGTGGCGCCGTTGGTCAGGCTGACATTCTGCGCCGACACGTCGAGACCGCACAGCCGCAGCCATTCGACCGCCACTGCACGGTGGCGCGGAAACACCATGTTCGGCCGGAACGACAGCGCCGAGGTCGACGGCAGGTTCTCGGCGAGCCAGCCCAGCGCCTGCTTCAGCCTCTCCAGATGCATCGGCTCGCAGACCGGCTTCAGGATCGACAGGTCGATGACCTCGCCAAGGCGCTCCGGCAGATAGGGCGGCTCCGGCTCGCGGCGCTGCGTCTGCACGAAGCTGCCGCGGCCGATCTCGCCGGAGACCAGGCCCCGGCGGATCAGTTCCTCATAGGCGCGGCTGACTGTCTGCACCGAAAGCTTCAAATCGTCGGCCAGCCGGCGATGCGTCGGCAGCCGCGCGCCGTTGGCCAGCCGTCCGTCATGAATGGCGCGCGCGAACTGGTCGGCGAGCGATTGATAGGCCGGCCGCCGGATAAGCGCTGGATCTGGACGCCACAATGTCATGACATATTAGAGATCGAAATCAGTGCAATTGACAATCGAAATAATGCGCCGTCATGGTGTCGCGGAAAAAAGTGGACGCTCATGGCCGCATTGAAACTGGATCAGATCGACCTGAAAATCCTCGACGCGGTTCAGCGCGACGGGCGCATCACCAAGCTGGCGCTCGCCGACAAGGTCGGCCTGTCGCCGACGCCGTGCTGGATGCGGTTGCGCAAGCTGGAAAAGGCCGGCATCGTCTCCGGCTATCACGCCAGGGTTGCAATGCGCGCCGTCGCGCCGGTCGCCACCGTCCTGATGGAGGTGACGCTGGCCAGCCACCGCCAAGCCGATTTCGACCGTTTTGAGCGCGTCATCCGCGACGTCCCCGAAATCGTCGCCTGCTGGTCGGTGGGCGGCGGCGTCGACTATCTGCTGAAAGTGTTGGCGCGCGACATCGACGCCTATCAGCGGCTGGTCGACGCCCTGCTCGAACGCGAGATCGGCATCGACCGTTATTTCACCTACATCGTCACCAAGACGGTGAAGGAGGAGGTCGCCTTGCCGGTGGCCGATCTGTTGCCGACGCCGTCGTGAGGTCTGAGCAAATCGCAAAGAGCCCCCTCATCCGGCCGCTTCGCGGCCACCTTCTCCCCGGCGGGGAGAAGAGAAAGGTGCCGGCGCTGCGATCTCCTCTCCCCTCGGGGGAGAGGTCGGATTGCCCCGAATTGCCCTTTGCAATTCGGTTGGCAATCCGGGTGAGGGGGCACTTCCTCGATGAGATAGCCCAGCCTATAAGCTGAACAGATTGTCTGCCCGAGCAGCCCAATAGAGACAATCTCTCTACGCGTGCGCTCCGAAACAGCCTCTCTGTCTGCGCCGCGCGCATAGTCTCTCCGCATCACTGCGAACCGGGAGACCTCGAACATGTCCGCGCATTTTGCCCGCCCACAACGCCACGAAGCGCTTGACCGGCTCGCCGACCACCGGCTGCTGCGCCAACTCGCCTATGTCGACGGCCACTGGACGGCGAGTGAAGCCGCCGAGAGTTTTGGGGTGGCCGACCCTGCTACAGGCGCCACCGTTGCCTGGGTTGCCGCGCTCGATGCCAGGCAGACGAGCAAGGCGATCGACGCGGCGTCGCGCGCCTTTCCCGCCTGGCGCGCGGCTCTCCCACAGGAACGCGCAAGAATCCTGCGAAAATGGTTCGATCTGATCATCGCCGCCAAGGACGATCTGGCGCTGTTGATGACGCTCGAACAGGGCAAGCCTCTCAAGGAATCGCTTGGCGAGATCGACTACGCCGCCTCCTTCGTCGAATGGTACGCCGAGGAGGCAAAGCGCCTCAACGCCGAAAGCGTCACCAGCCATTTGCCAAACGCCGAGATGATGGTACGGCGCGAACCGCTCGGCGTCGTCGGCGTCGTCACGCCGTGGAATTTTCCCGCAGCCATGCTGACCCGCAAGGCGGCGGCCGCCCTTGCCGCCGGCTGCACCATCGTCGCGCATCCTTCGTCGGAAACGCCGCTGTCGGCACTGGCGTTGGCCGAGCTCGGCGAACGCGCCGGCCTGCCGGCTGGCGTCTTCAACGTTCTCACCGGCAAGGCCTCGACCATCGTTGGGCGGATGTGCGAAGATCCGCGCGTCCGCGCCATGAGCTTCACCGGCTCGACCGAGATCGGCAGGCTTATTGCCGCGCAAAGTGCGCCGACGATGAAGCGGCTGGTCATGGAGCTTGGCGGCCATGCGCCGCTGATCGTCTTTGCCGACGCCGATCTCGACAAGGCGGTGACCATCGCCGTCGACGCCAAATTCGCCACTTCCGGCCAGGATTGCCTTGCCGCCAACCGCATCTATGTCCAGCGCCCGATTTATGATCGTTTCTGCGCCGCTTTCGCCAAGCGCATCGAGGCGCTGCGGACCGGCAATGGCCTGGCCGATGACATCGACATCGGGCCGTTGATGCATGAGCGCGGTGTCAAGAAGGTCGAGGAGCAGGTTGCCGATGCGCTCGCCCATGGCGCGCGCTGCCTCACCGGCGGCGGCAGACATCCGGCCGGGCCGCTGTTCTACCGGCCGACCCTGCTCGCCGATGTCACCGACGACGCGCTGATCATGCGCGAGGAAACTTTTGGTCCGATCGCCGCGGTGACGACCTTCGACAGCGAAGACGAGGTCATCGCCCGCGCCAACGCCACCGAATTCGGGCTCGTCGCCTATGTCGTCACCGAGAACGGCGGCCGCCAATTGCGCATGGGCCGCGCGCTCGACTACGGTATGGTCGCCATCAACCGCGTCAAGATCACCGGCGCGCCGATCCCGTTCGGCGGCGTCAAACAGTCCGGCATCGGTCGCGAGGGCTCGCGCCACGGGCTCGAAGCCTTTACCGATCTCAGATATCTCTGCCTGGACGTGGCGTAAGGTGTATCGACATTCAGGTGATGCCGGTCTGCAAATGGCGGCGTCCTGCGCTTCCGGTGCTCCGTACGAAAAGTACGCTCCGCTCCGGTTCTCGGAAGCCACTTCGACTCGGCCTAGCCTGAATCTCGACACACCTTAGGCCGCGTCGGGACCATCTTTCTTCAAGGAGTTAAAAAAATGCTCGACCAGTCCAACGAACTCGCCGCCTGGGACCGCGACCACTTCTTCCACCCCTCGACCCATATGGGCACGCATGCACGGGGTGAATCGCCGACCCGCGTCATCGCCGGCGGCGAAGGCGTCACCATCTGGGACAATAACGGCCGCAAGAGCATCGATGCCTTCGCCGGGCTCTATTGCGTCAATGTCGGCTATGGCCGCCAGAAGATATCAGACGCCATCGCCGCCCAGGCCAGGAACCTTGCCTATTACCACGCCTATGTCGGCCACGGCACCGAGGCGTCGATCACCCTTTCCAAGATGATCATCGAGCGCGCCCCACAAGGCATGTCGAGGGTCTATTTCGGCCTCTCCGGTTCCGACGCCAACGAAACCAACATCAAGCTGATCTGGTACTACAACAACGTGCTCGGCCGTCCCGAGAAGAAGAAGATCATCTCACGCTGGCGCGGCTATCACGGCTCCGGAGTCATGACCGGATCGCTGACCGGGCTCGACCTGTTCCACAACGCCTTCGACCTGCCGCGCGCGCCGATCCTGCACACCGAAGCGCCCTACTATTTCCGCCGCGCCGACCGCTCGATGAGCGAGGAACAGTTTTCCCAACACTGTGCCGACAAGCTCGAAGAGATGATCCTGGCCGAGGGCCCGGACACGGTCGCCGCCTTCATCGGCGAGCCGATCCTCGGCACCGGCGGCATCGTGCCGCCGCCCGCTCTGTACTGGGAAAAGATCCAGGCGGTTCTGAACAAATATGATGTGCTGCTGGTCGCCGACGAAGTGGTCACCGGCTTCGGCCGGCTGGGCACCATGTTCGGCTCCGACCACTACGGCATCAAGCCCGACCTGATCACCATCGCCAAGGGACTGACCTCGGCCTATGCGCCGCTGTCGGGCGTCATCGTCTCGGATAAGGTCTGGCAGGTGCTGGTCCAGGGTTCGGACAAACTCGGCAGCATAGGCCATGGCTGGACCTATTCGGCGCATCCGATCTGCGTCGCCGCCGGTGTCGCCAACCTGGAACTGATCGACGAGATGGACCTGGTGACCAACGCCGGTGAGACCGGCGCCTATTTCCGCGCCGAACTGGCGAAAGCCGTCGGCGGCCACAAAAATGTCGGCGAGGTGCGCGGCGACGGCATGCTGGCGGCAATCGAATTCGTCGCCGACCGGGACGACCGCGTGTTCTTCGATGCCGCGCAAAAAATCGGGCCGCAGGTCGCGACCGCGCTTGCCGAGCTTGGCGTCATCGGCCGCGCCATGCCGCAAGGCGACATCCTCGGCTTCGCGCCGCCGCTGTGCCTCACCCGTGAAGAGGCCGACATCATCGTGTCGAAGACGGCCGATGCGGTGAAGAGCGTGTTTGCCAGCATCTAATTATCGACCTTGGTGCCGCCCCTCATCCGCCTGCCGGCACCTTCTCCCCGTGAACGACGGGGAGAAGGGACAAGCTCCAGCGCTGGCGACCCCCTCTCCCCGTTGTTCACGGGGAGAGGGTAAGGGTGAGGGGCAGCGCGAACCTGGAATATCTGGAAGCAACATCAATGACCTCCAAAGCCCTCCCCGCCACCATGGCCGCCATGCTTCTGACCGGTCACGGCGGGCCGGAAAAGCTTGTCTATCGCACCGATGTGAAAGTGCCCTCTCCCGCCCCCGGCGAGGTTCTGGTCAAGGTCACGGCGTGCGGCATGAACAACACCGATGTCTGGGTGCGCCAGGGCGCCTATGGCACGGAAGAAGATGCTGCCGCCGTGTCGACCTGGCGACGTCAGGGCAATACGCTGACCTTCCCGCGAATCCAGGGCACCGACACCGTCGGCAACATCGTTGCCGTCGGCGAGGGTGTTTCTTCGGCCCGCATCGGCGAGCGGGTGATGGTCGATTTCTCCATCTACAACCGCGACGATGATTCACTCGCCGACATCGACTATATGGGCCATGGCCGCGACGGCGGCTATGCCGAGTTCCAGACCGTGCCGGCCGAGAATGCCCATGTCGTCGCCACCGACCTGACCGACGTCGAGCTCGCCACCTTCTGCTGCGCTTACCTTACCGGCGAACAGATGCTCGAACGCGTCGCATTGAAGGCCGGCGAGCGCGTGCTGGTCACCGGCGCCTCGGGCGGCGTCGGCTCCGGTATCGTGCAGTTGGCGCGGGCGCGCGGCGCCATCCCCTATGCCGTCGTCGGCAAGGGCAAGGAACAGGCGGTGCTCGCCATCGGCGCCGAGGCGGTGATCACCCGTGGCGTCGCCGATCTGCCCGCCGCCGTCAACGACGCAACCGGCGGCCAGCCGATCGACGTGGTTGCCGACCTCGTCGGCGGTGCGATCTTCAACGACCTGTTGCGCATCCTTCGGCCCGAGGGTCGCTACACCACCGCCGGCGCGATTGCCGGCCCGGTCGTGCAGCTCGATCTGCGCACCATGTATCTCAAGCAATTGCAGCTGCACGGCTCCAGCCAAGGCACGCGACACGACTTCCGCCGTATCGTCCGCTACATCGAGGAGAAGAAAATCCGGCCGCTGGTCGGCGGTGTCTACAAGCTCTCCGATTTCCACCGCGCCCAGGCGGATTTCATTGCCAAAGATTTTGTCGGCAAACTGGTGGTCGTTCCGGACGCCGTTGCGGATCGTCGATAAGATGAAGCACGTAGTCTCTGCATAGAGAATTTGGTTCTTTGACTGAGCCTGAAAAGGCCGTGGGTGGTCGCTGCCCGACCAGACTGCAGCCGATCTCCAACGCTGGCGATTGGCATAAGCCTTCGCATTCCAGCTAGTTTCCGTCCATAATGCTGCGGCTCAGAATAAAAGCGCTCTGTAGCGATCCTTCGCGCCCCCCTCTGTCCTGCCGGACATCTCCCCCACTTGGGGGGAGATTGGCAGCTTCGCGGACAGCGTCCCTTTTGCAAGGTTGATGGTTGGCGAAATCAGTGATCAAGGCCAATCTCCCTCCTTGTGGGGGAGATGTCCGGCAGGACAGAGGGGGGCGCTGTCCCTCCGCGATCAAAGCATTCTGCACCGCAGCAGCGCTCCAAGGTAACGGAATGGGTCCCAGGGCCTGCGCGCAAAACCATTCTGATTTGGCCACACGACGGCAACAAGGATTCCTGAACCTCTCCTGCGGCGTTATAAGTTTTTCGCAATTTTCTTATAACGCCGCTTGCGGACGACCGTCTTCATGTCAGGCGGCTCCAATTATAAGAAAAATGCGGTTCTCTTATAACGGCATGATCTCGAGCGACGCGCGCCAATTACAGGACCTGCTTGGCCGCGGCTTCGAGCGATCTTTCAAACGCGTCGATCACCTGATCGACCTGGGGCTCGGTGATGATCAGCGGCGGGCAGAAGGCCAGTGCATCGCCCATGTTGCGCGAGATGACGCCGTTCTGCTGCATGAAACCGTTGACGAGCCCGCCCAGCGCGCCGGCCGTCTCCCACGGCGTCTTGTTCGCCTTGTCGCCGACCAGTTCGACCGCCGCGATCAGGCCGACGCCGCGCACCTCGCCGACAAGCGGGTGCGAAGCGAGCTTGCGCAGCCGCTTCTGCATATGCGCGCCGACCGTGCGCGCATTGCCGACGAGATCGCGCTCCTCGATCAGCTTCAGGTTCTCCAGCGCGACCGCCGCCGCAACGGGATGGCCGCCGCCGGTGAAGCCGTGGCCGAAGGTGCCGATGCGATTGCTTTCGTCGGCAATCGGCTCGAAAACCTTCTCGTTGATCAGCAAGGCCGAGATCGGCAGGTAGGACGAAGAGATCTGCTTCGACAGCACCATGATGTCGGGCCTGATGCCGAAGGTCTGCGAGCCGAACATTTCGCCGGTTCGGCCAAAGCCGCAGATCACCTCGTCGGCGACGAGCAGGATGTCGTATTTCGACAGCACCGCCTGGATCTTCTCCCAGTAGCCGGCCGGCGGCACGATGACGCCGCCGGCGCCCATGATCGGCTCGCCGAAGAAGGCAGCGACGGTTTCCGGGCCCTCGGCCAGGATCAGCTTTTCCAGATCGTCGGCAAGCCGGCTCGAAAACTCTCCTTCGCTCTCATTCGGCAGCGCCTCGCGCCAGTGGTGCGGCGTCGAGGTGTGCAGCACATTGGCGATCGGCAGGTCGAAGGAATTGTGGTTATTGGGCAGCCCGGTCAGGCTCGCCGAGGCAATGGTGACGCCGTGATAGCCGCGAATGCGGCTGATGATCTTCTTGCGCGCAGGCTGGCCGAGCGCATTCGACCGGTACCAGATCATCTTCATGGCCGTATCGTTGGCCTCGGAGCCGGAATTGGTGAAATACGCCTTGCTCATCGGCACCGGCGCCATCTGCACCAGCTTCTCGGCGAGATCGATCAGCGGCGAATGCGATTTGGAACCGAAGTCGTGGTAGTAAGGCAACTTGGACATCTGGCGCACCGCAGCGTCGACCAGCCGCTTCTCGGAGAAGCCGACCGCGACGCTCCAAAGCCCGGCCATCGCCTCGATATAGCGGTTGCCGGCGAGATCCTCGACATAGATGCCGTCGCCCTTCTCGATGACCAGTGGCCCTGCTTCATCGTGCTTGCGGGCATTGGTGTAGCCGTGCATGTGGTAGCTGATGTCGCGGGCTTCGGGAGAATTCGGTCGAGCGTCCATGATGGCTCCTGTCCTGCATGTCGGGACGTGCGTCCTGCCGCCGTTCGGCGTGCGCATCGGCCTCTGGATTAATGCTGTTTGCTGCATCCGTTTCTTGTAAGGGTGTCAAGACCTTTCGGAAGGGCCGGCGGATGGACGGAAGACATGCAGAATTTCAGCTTCGAGGCTGCTGAACGCGGGAACCTGCGCCAAGCCGGCTGTGCGCATGGCCAAGACTTGATCCCCGAACGGCTCACCAGCAGGCACAACAACAAGGCTGAGGTGGCCTGATCGTGGACCATGTCGACTGCATCGTCGCCGGCGCCGGCGTCATTGGCCTCGCGATCGCGCGAGAGATGGCGCAGCGCGGCATGGACACCCTGATCCTCGAGGCCGAGAACGCCATCGGCACCGGGACGAGTTCGCGTAATTCCGAGGTCATCCATGCCGGCATCTACTATCCGGCCGGATCGCTGAAGGCCCGGCTCTGCGTGGCAGGCCGCGAAAGGCTCTACCGTTATTGCCAGGAGCGGGCGGTGCCGCATGCGCGCTGCGGCAAGCTCATCGTCGCCACGGATGCCGAACAGGAGCCGATGCTCACTTCGATCCTGACCAACGCCGCTGCTTGCGGCGCGGGCGATTTGACGCCCTTGGCCGCAGCAGAGGCGCGCAGGCTGGAGCCCAAGCTGCGCTGCACGGCCGCGCTTTTGTCTCCCGCCACCGGCATCATCGACAGCCACGCGCTGATGCTTGCGCTGCTGGGCGACGCCGAGGAGCACGGGGCGGCGCTCAGCCTCAACACCCGCATCGTCTGCGGCCGCATTGAAAATGGGCGCATCGTACTCGGCACGATAGACGGCACCAGCGGCGAGCGCTTTGAAATCGCCACCGCGCGCTTCGTCAACGCCGCCGGGCTCGGCGCCACGGCACTTGCCGGCTCGCTTGACGGGTTCGACCGGCAATTCGTGCCAGAACTTCGCTACGCCAAGGGCAATTACTTTTCGGTCGCCGGCCGGGCGCCGTTCTCGCGGCTGGTCTATCCCGTGCCCGAACCCGGCGGGCTCGGCGTCCATCTGACGCTCGACCTCGACGGCGTCGCCCGCTTCGGGCCTGACGTCGAATGGACCGATCAACTCGACTATCGCGTCGATCCAGCGCGTGGCGAGCGCTTCTACGACGAGATCCGCAAATACTGGCCGGACCTGGCCGATGGCAGCCTGCGGCCGGCCTATAGCGGCATCCGGCCGAAGCTCTCCGGTCCCGGCGAAGCCAATGCCGACTTCGTCATCCAGGACGCGGCGGTGCACGGCGTGGAGAGCCTGGTCAATCTGTTCGGCATCGAGAGCCCTGGCCTGACCTCAAGCCTGGCGATCGCCGACCATGTCGCGCAGCGCCTCGCGCCGAAGGCCAGCTAAGGTCAGGACCTATTAATCCGGTTGAATTGATGGTGAGCGGCTGATTCATTGTTGGCGGAGGTGCCACGATG